>CAOKBR010000014.1 GCA_948466735.1 uncultured Mycoplasmatota bacterium
TTATCTCTAAAAGAACTTCGTTATCCAATCACTTCAATCATAATAAAAAGAAGTGCAATATTCAATTACATTTCTGTAATTATTTATTACACTTTTATAGTACCAAAAAGAAATTCCAACTAGAAAGTATTCCCAAGATGAAATCAATGAAATTCTTTTAACTAAACCATTAAACGAGTTTTATTTAGCAATGCTTGAAAATAGAGGAAAAACGTAAACAGATGAAGAATACGAGGAAATAATAAATAGTAATGATAATGTATATACAGGCGCTTCCAAAGAAGAGTTAAATAATTTATCAAAAAAACTTCAATCTAGTGATAGATTAAAAGATTTTGCCTTAGAAATAACAAAAATTATTTATGGCTTTGCTCAAATTAGACATATGGCTATTTTAACAATGATTGATGATCAAATTTATGATATAGGAAACATTGAATTTGTAGATGCAAAAAGAGATAAGATTATTCACTATGATAACTTAACCAATTATTATGATGAGACAAATGCTAGACTAAGATTTTTTACTAAAGAAGAACCACGATTAAAACAAAAAACGGTTTTAGTAGATGTAGATGATGAATCAATGATTTCCTTATATGAAAAAACACATGTAGAAAGAGAAGAAAGCGAGGATTTAACTGGCAAATTTATTAGTGAATTTAAGGATAAGCCATATACCTTAAAAAAGTAACGAAGAAAAGTTACATAAAATATATAAAAATTTAAAATAGGAGAAAAGTTATATGAAGTTTTATATTGGATCAGGAATGAAAAATGCAAAATTAGTCGATTTATATGCGAATTTATTAATGGAAAATCATTGGGAACAAACATATAGTTGGACAAAAAATCTTAGTGATGAAGAATCCTTTGATGAAATGCTAGAGTATGCAACACTAGAACTACAAGGAATTAAAAATTCTGATGTTGTGATAATTCTTTTACCAGCAGGAAGAGGTTTATATATTGAGTTAGGAATGGCTTTAGGTTTAGAGAAAAAAATATTTTTAATCTCTAATAGCGTAGAAGAATTTAATGCTTTAAACACTGTTGCGTTTTATGCTTTACCACAAATTACTAAATTAGTGGGGAATGTAGAAGATAATGTAGAAAAAATCCTAAAACGTTAATCAATACAAAAATAAGTAACTTGAAATGGTTACTTTTATTGTGAAAAAAATTGAAATAATTATTGACATGAGTGTATATACTGTATATAATCAATATATACAAAGAGGTGAAGCATGGATATTATTATTAGTAATTCTAGTGAGGTTCCAATATATGAGCAAATTAAAGAACAAATTAAAGAAAAAATTTTATCCAGTGAACTCTTAGCTGGAGACTTATTACCATCAATTAGAGCACTAGCGAAAGATTTACGATGTAGTGTCATTACAACAAAGAATGCCTATGAAGAGTTAGTTAATGAAGGATATGTAGTAGTGGTAGCTGCTAAGGGATTTTATGTAGCAGAAATTAATCGCCAACTAGTTTATGAAGAACAATTAAATAAAATAGAAACACTTTTAGATTCTGTTGTAAACATTGCTAAGATAAATCACATAAAAAAAGAAACGATTAATTCGCTGCTTGATATTTTATATGAGGAGGAGAAATAATGGAAAATATTTTAGAAATTAAAAATTTATCAAAAAAATATAAAGATTTCCAGTTAAAAGATATTAATATTAAATTACCTAAAGGTATGATTATGGGACTTATTGGAGAAAACGGAGCGGGAAAGACAACGACCATTAAAGCCATTTTAGATATTATTAAAGACTATCAAGGTGAAATAAAAGTTTTTGGATTAGATAATAGAATTGATGAAAAGAAAATTAAAGAAGATATTGGGGTAGTATTAGATGATATGTTTTTTCCTGAGATTTTAATGCCAAGTGACATTGATAGTATCATGAGGGAAATTTATAAAAATTGGGATTCATCATTATATTTTAAGTACTTAAATGATTTTTCTCTACCAATAAAAAAAGAAATTAAAACCTTATCTAAGGGAATGAGAAAAAAATTAGAAATAGCAACTTGCTTAGCGCATCATCCCAAACTCTTAATTTTAGATGAACCAACGAGTGGACTTGATCCTGTAGCTAGAAATGAAGTAATTGATATCTTTTTAGATTTTATTCAAAATGAAGAATGTTCAATTTTATTATCAAGTCATATTACTACTGATTTAGAACATATTGCCGATTATATTACTTTTATTAATCAAGGAGAAATTTTATTATCCAAAACGAAAGACGAATTAATGGAACAATATGGAGTAGTCAAATGTGGTTTAGAAGACTTTTTAAAAATTGATAAAAATGATCGATTACGATATAAGAAAAATCGCTATGAATACGAAGTATTAGTAGAAAACAAAAAAGAATTTAATAAAAAATATCATATGACTACCATTGATAAAATGACACTTGAAGATTTGATGGTATTAATGATTAAGGGAGTGAAATAATGAAGGGGTTAATTAAAAAAGATTTATTCATGATTCGAAGTAATTGTAAAATATTATTGATATTATTTATTGTTTACTTGATTATGACCATTGAAGGAAACGATTTTGCCATGTTTTTATTACCATTTATGAGTATAATGTTAATGATTTCAACATTTAGTTATGATTCTTATAATAAATGGACTTCTTACGCAATTACCTTACCAAATGGACGTGAGAAAAGTGTTCGTGCTAAGTATTTAGCAACACTACTAATTGCCTTAGTAACAACAATATTTACTCTAATTCTTCTTATTGCTGTTTCTTATTTTAAAACGAATACCATAAATATGGAAGAAATTTTAGAAAACATGTTAGGAATGTTATTTGGAATATTTGTAATACAAGCTTTTATGTATCCATCCATTTATAAGTTTGGTGTAGAAAAGGCTCGAATTGGTATTTTTATCTTGGTTTTTGGTGTTGCTATTATTGGTGGGGTATTATCAAAACTTTTTGATTTTTCTAAAATAGCAGACATGTTTAAATTCTTAAATCAATATTCATTAATTGTCATTCCTTTAGCAATGTTTGGTTTATTATATTTATCTTATAAAGTATCAGAGAAAATCTATCAGAAAAAAGAGTTTTAATAGTCGATAATGACTTTGACAATTTATGTTTACTATGTTAATATATGAGCAACTTAAGAAGAGATTTTATGATAAGCGTTTAGGCATAATTTGTAACCAAGAAACTTGGAAGAGACGAGTTTTTAGTTATGTGAGGTTTAAAATATGAACTAGAGCAACCTAAAATGTTAAAAAATAAAATAGAACAAAGGGAGTTTCTTATCATGAATTTTAATAATAGAGGAATGTGCAATGTTTGGAATTAGTGAACTATTAGAACAAGATAAAATTCAAATACAAAAAGGGCAAGTGACTAAATTTAGTGTATTACGTTCTAGTGATATAAATAAAAAAGTTTTCAATTATTTAAAGATAAGACTAAGTAATTTATATATTGAAGTATTAGATATTGCTAAAGGAAATATTTTAACTTTAATGAATTTAGAACAGCTTGAAGGTTGGTGTTTTGATACCACAGAGTCTGCTATTGTCTTTTTTAATGATGAAGATGATATTAAAAGAGGAATACTAAATATTAGTGAAAAATATCCTAAGTATTATCACTCGTGGATATGCTTTTCTTATGAAAAAGAAGAATATGTTTTTGATCCTTGTTTAAATCTTGTCTGTAAAAAGAAAGATTACATGGCTCTTTTTAACATCCAAATAAAAGGACAGGTAAGTGCTAAAAAAGTGAAAAAAGAATTGATGAAACAAGTAATTCCTTTTCAAAAAGGGAAAATAAATATTCATGGAATCGAAAATGTTAATGCCCCATTTTATCGAAATAATTCAGACTATAAAATAGAAATAGAACAGGGAAAAATTAAAAAGATGCAGGTTTACTATCATTATTAGAAAGGAAAAAAGATGATTTTATATATTAGCGGAAGATGCGATATTGTAGCCTTTCATACGAAATGGTTAATGAATCGTTACAAGGAAGGATATGTAGATGTTAGAAATCCTTTTTACCCAAAGTTAGTGAGTAGAATTTATTTTGAAGATGTTGACCTTATTTTATTTTGCACTAAAAATCCTATTCCTATATTAAAACATTTAAAAACATTTACGCAACCGATTTTATTTCATGTAACGATTACTCCTTATCAAAAAGATATTGAACCAAATGTAGTGGATAAATCCTTAATTATTTCATCTGTTAAAGAATTATCTACTATTGTTGGAATAGATAACTTATGCATTCGCTATGACCCGATTTTTCTTTCTAAAAAATATAACCTTTCCTATCATAAAAAAGCTTTTGCTAGATTATGTCATTTATTAGATGGATACGTAAAAACCATTATTGTTTCTTTTCTAGATGAATATAAAAATGTTAAAAAAAATAAAAATGTCATTCAAAATATAGAATTTAAAAAAGAAGACTATCAAGAAATAGGTCTATCCTTTAGTCAAATTGCCAAAGAACATGGAATGGTAGTGCAAACTTGTTTCGAAGATGAAAATTTAGTGGAATATGGCTTTCAAAAAGGTGAGTGCATCTCTTGTGAGTTAGCCTTTAAATTAACAGGAAAAATTTATTCACTATGGAAAGCGCGAAAAGAGAAGAAATGTCACTGTGTAGAAATGGTCGATATTGGTTCATATAATTCTTGTTTTCATCTTTGTAAATATTGTTATGCAAATTATGATGAGAAAATGGTTAGTCAAAATATAAAAAATCATCATGAATTTTCTTCCTTATTAATTGGTAACTTAGAAGAAGGGGATACAATTAAAAGGAGAAAGAAAAATTCATTGCTAATAGAATAAATTTAAACTATAATAAGTAGTGAGGATGGTTTATGAAAAATTTAAAAGAAAAATACAAAAACCTAATAGAAGAACGAGCACAAATTATTTCTGAAATCAAAGAGTTAGAAGAAAATGAAATAGTAAGCAAATATCTAGAATTATCTAGTCGGTTAACTAAAATTGATGAAGAAAGAATTGAAACATATAAAAAGATGAAATATCAAGAATTCTCGTCTTGCTCTCATATTACAATTAATACTTATATTGAATATGATTCATGGGAAGGTCGCTATTATATTTATCGTGGATGTATTAAATGTGGATTAGATAGAAGAATATTACTTCAAGCAGATAATGGACGATATGTAAAATGGATGCCACTAAGTCAACAAGTTATGTATAACTTTTTAAAAGAGTATAGCTACCATGGAGGAATTGATACTAATGTTACATGCGATATTAACCTAGCAAGAGCAATCTATCAAAAAATAAAAGAAATACATCCTAATATAGATGATGAAACAGCAAGAAAATATTTTGAAATCGCCTTAGAAAATATAAGAAGCAAAAAAGCAAATAAAGAACAACAAGAAAAAAGAGCAAAACGACTATCTTTAAATTTAGACTTTGATCGCTGGGGGAGCAATCGAATAAGAAACAAAAGAATAAAGTAAAATTTTGTCTTTATTCTTTTTTTTAATTTAATAAATTTTTATTGTATAATAAACTTGCTTATCGATTATAATTAAAGATAGAAAAGAGGTTTTCATGAATAGAAGAATCTTTATGAAATTAAAACAAATGATTAGTGGTATGATTCAATATACCATTACCATTATTGTCGTTATCTTTATTTGCGTTTATATGGTTAGCTTACAACAAGTAGTAGGATCATCCATGAATTCTACCTTAAAAGATGGGGATATTACCTTATTAAATAAATTTGGATACCACTTTTTTGAAATTAAACGAAACGATATTGTCTCTATTGATTATAACGATACTAAATATTTAGTTAAAAGAATCATCGGACTTCCTGGAGAAAAGATAGAATATAAAGATAACATATTATATGTAAATGACATTGGTTACTATGAGAAATTTCTAAATGAAGGAACCACAACAAAAGATTTTTCGATTAAAGACTTAGGATATGATGTGATTCCAGAACATATGTATCTAGTGTTGGGTGACAATCGAGAAGATTCCCTAGATAGTCGAGAAATTGGTTTAATTAAAGAAGAAGATATAGAAGGAAAAGTCTTCTTGCGCATTTGGCCATTAAATAAAATTACTTTCATCCCTTAAACTTAGATACTAAGTTTTTTTAATTTTACACAAATTGACATTAAAAATTAAAAAATCTATACAAACAAAAAAAGTGTTGTTATAATGAAATTGTAGATTTTAGAATTTAGGGTATCTAATATCTAAGAAAAATATGTGCTAGAAATAGCATAATAGGGGAGGTATATATGAAAAACAAAAAAATAGTATTTGGTATTGTATTATTTTTGTTGATTGGATTAACGGTTTTTACTTTCGCTAACTCAAAAGAAAATGAGAAAGTCTTAAATCCTAAACCAAGTGTTGATGATAAGACAAATGATGATGATACAAAAAAACCAACACAAGACGATGATAAAAATAATGATGTAGAAAAACCATCAAATCCAACTACACCAAGCAATAATAACAATACTACTTATAGTGATCCATATGATGTAAGCGCTCGCTTAGCTTATGAAGAAGCTTTACTTGCTGTTGAAAAAGCAGAAAGCACCAAAGATTATACAGACATTGATAAAGCTTATCAATTAGTTGAAAATCTAACTTACAAACAAGATGAATTACTAGAACGTTTGGACAACTTAGTGAATATCGTCGATGCAATGTTGTTCCTTGAAATTATGGAAAATGATATAGCCCTTGCAGAAAATAAAGATGACTTAGATTCAGTTCGTGATTTCAAAGAAAACGTAGGTGTTATTGCGTTAATCAATAAGTTAACTGATGAGGCTATCAAAGAAGAATTATCTAATCGTTTAAATGAGTTATTAGTGCTTCTTGATGATGAAACTAGTCCAAAGGTAGAAATTGATGAAGTAGTAGTAGAGGAAGATGAAAAATTCATTAACTCTAAATTTATACCAGTAATTACAGATGATAATGATATTACTGCTACACTTGATGGTAACCCTTACATCTTAGGTGATGAAATTGCTAGCGATATTGCTACAGCACTTGATGATAGTAAGTATGAATTAGTCATTATCGATAAAGCATTTAACGAAACAAAAATCATCTTTACCGTAGATAAGACTAATCCAGTATTAACGATAAAAGATGAATTAGATCAAGAACTTATTGATCCTATAACCAATAAAAACGTTATTATTAACGTCGATGAGAAAAATCTCGATTATGTTCTTATCAAAAAAACAATCATCACAGATGGACAAGAAGAAATTGTCGAAATCAAAAATGAAAATGCAACATTTGACTTATCAGAATATGGTGATGGTAGATACGAAATTCAAGCATTTGATAAAGCAGGAAATAAATCAGAAATTATTGAAATTACCATTGATAAAACTGCACCAGTTGTTGATATTGAATATAGTACAACTGAAACAACAACAAAAGATGTTATTGCAACCATAACTTCAAATGAAGAAATTACTATTACCAATAATGAAGGTAAGAGTGAGTATACATTCATCAATAATGGAACATTCACTTTTGAATTTATTGATAAAGCAGGAAATGTTGGTAGTATAACTGCTACTGTTAACAATATTGATGAAGAAAATAAGATGGTTACCTTCTCTAATAATGGAGGAAGTAAAGTTGTAAAAGGCTTTGAAACAGATGTAACTATCTTAAAAGAAAATACAAAAGATATTTCTTATGTCATTAGTACAGTTAGTAGTGAAGAAGAAATTGTTCCTGTATTTACTAGTGGAAATGGTGTAGTTACTCCAATTGTTATAGATGATAGTTTTACTATTAGTGTAAATAACATGAGTGGAGAGTTATACGTTTGGATAAAAGTTGTTGATCAAAATGATGAAGTTACTTATCATAGAACCGCTAATGCTTTTATCACTGATCATATTCCACCTACTGCTAATGTAGATTATAGTACAACTGATTTTACAATAGGAGAAGTTATTGCTACTTTAGTAGATGTTAGCGAAGAAATCACTGTTTTAAATAACGGTGGTAAAATGGAATATACTTTTAAAGAAAATGGAAGCTTCACTTTCCAAATTGCAGATAAAGCAGGAAATACTAGTAGTGTAACTGCTACAGTTACAAATATTGATAAAGAAGCAAAAAAAGTTACGTTCTCTAATAATGGTAGTGCAACTTATGTGAACCAATTAGCAACTACGGTATCTATCTTAGAAGAAAATGTTAAAGAAGTATCTTATCTATTAACGAGTGCTGTTACGTTGGATGATGCAAAATTAGCATTTACTAGCGAAACTCCAGTTGTTGTAGCATTGGCTGATATTACTAATCAAAAATTTGATATCACGATAGATGATGCTAATGGAGAATACTATTTATGGGTAAAAATTGTAGATAAAGCGGGTAATGAAAGTTACACACGTTCAGAAAACCAATTTTTACTAGATAGTATTGCTCCTACTGCAAGTGTTATGTATGAAACGCTTGCAGATGGTAGTGTTGTTGCTACATTAACGAATCCAAGTGAACATATTACCGTTACCAATAACGAAGGAAAATTAGAACATATATTTACTACAAATGGAAGTTTTGAGTTTAAATTCGTTGATGATGCGGGAAATGTTGGTAGTGTAATTGCAACAGTTGACTCCATTACAAAATAATTGAGAAAAATAAGAAGAAGGCAATTAGAAGCACAACTTACTAATTGTCTTTTTTTGTCACTTTTTCACATAAATTTCTTGCAATATGTGAACGGTTATGATATAATCTTGCTTTGTGCGGCATAGAAATAAAATGCCTTGTAAATACGTTTAGAAAGAAGGGGGATACTTATGAAAAGACGATTTGCAAAACATGAAAATGAAAACAATCAAAATGGGTCAATTTCTTTTAATCAAGAAGATATTATTGGGGTAACAATAGATGGTTCTAAAGGACTATACTTGGAATTAAACGGTGGAGTTAGACACAAAATTGAGGATTATTTCCATTTTAAAAAACGATATCACGAGAAAAATTCTATTGAAAAAATAGAGCGTTATTTATCAAAATCAGCTTTACTATTTCATTGCCTAGCTTACAAAACAGAAAAAACGATTGAAGATAAGCAATCTTTATCATATGATTATAGTGCCTATTATAAAGATTACGTATCTCATATTAGTAAAGTAACAATTTCTTCACCTAAAGGAATTACGTTAACTTTTGATGACGGAACAAATTATACCATTAATAATTATTTCCGTTATCGTCAATCTTCTATTTTTAAAACCGTGGTGGATAAAATTGATTCTTATTTATCACTTGATGCTTTAAAATATGGTAAATTAGCATATAATATCAATCAAAGTTCACAAATTATCGAGAATAACTTTCCTTATTTTGAAGAATATGCATCCCATATTAAGAAAGTAACTATTTCTACACCAAAAGATATTAGCTTAACTTTTGATGATGGTCGCCACGAAACAATTAAAAACTATTTAGAATATAGAAAATTATTCGCTTTTAAACCCATTGTTGATAAGATTGATTCCTACTTATCTATGGAAGGACTTGCCTCTAATTATCTAATTTATAAAGGAGAAGCAGTCAAAGTAAACGTTACTAAGAAGTTTATTACATTACTTCAAGAAAATGTAAAAGCAAAATTAACATTAGATACCATTGACCAAAATAAATTTATTAAAAGAGTATTGAATATTTTAACAGGAACGATGGTTTTTACCATATTGCTTTCTTCATCATCCTTAATTAAGAAAGTTACCCTTGATCGTTATTATGATGGAGCGTCTCAGAAATTATTATCAGATGCACTAATCAATCGACCAATTCCTATTTTTAATCAAAAAGAAGATCAATTTAAAATTATCTTTAGTAAAGATTTTTCTCCTTTACTATCCGATAGATTAGAAAAATTTTCTTCAAGTTTACCACAAAAGAGTAAAATTACAATTACTCCAGAACCAAAGAGTACGATTTTAGATACTTTACTAGAAAAAAGTATGATTAATAAAAGCAAATATCAATCTTTACGTGCGGTATACAAAGATATTACTGATTTATCTAAAGAGACATATGGTACACTTGCTACCATTAGATTATATAGTACTATCTTTGGTTTAAAAGAAGAAAAATTAGAAGAAGCAATTCTTGAAGATGTAGACACTATGATGAATGCTGTATCTGATGAGGTGGGAATTATACAAGTTGCTGCTAAACAATATCTTGCTACTAACTCTCTAGATGTACCAGCGGATAAAACTACTCATCAATTATCAAGAGAAGAGATTAATGAATTAATTATAATGTATGGGAAAATTTTTCATTTAACCAACGAGGAAATTGCTTATGCGATTGCCATTCCTTATACAGAAAACCCAAAAATAGAGACCAATAATATTGGCGGACAATCTCATTTAAAAGATGGGGGAATGATAGCTGATACTTATCAAAATATTGATATTGGTGTTATTCAGCACATTCGTTCTGTTTGTAAAAATTTAGAATTAGCGAAAACAGTAGAGGGATATTTTCCAAACGCAAGTGGTGGACATACCTATTTATATTATATGAATACTACTTATTGTCCAGGTAATGCTCCAATTGACTTAGTTTATGAAAAAGATGAAGAAGGTAATACTTATGCTAGATACGAAGTTGTTCCAACACCTTCATTTGAAGGGGGATATTGGTATCAATGTGTAGAAGAACATCTAGCTCATGTTTACTTAGATTACCCAGAGTTATTACCTATTGGAGGCTTAGAAGAACTATATACCAAATTCCCAGCGCTAAAACCGTATATGCAATATTTACAAAAAAATAATCAAACAACAACTGAAGTGAAAAAAGTAATAAGAGAAAAATCAGAATATGTATATATACGTTAAAAGTTGATAAAATTGAAGTAGTAGGTGAATTATTATGCTTAAAGAAATGATAGAAATGTATTTAACGGATATTCTTTTCGTTCTTTATGCGTGCTACATTAGTTATTTAATTACAAGCATAATAATGAATCATTTTGTACTTAAACAAAATAGAAAAATTTTCTTTTTAACGACCTTATTATCTACTGTTTTTTCTCTTTTTCTTTTGCTTGATCCCTTTGAAATATTGCCAAGGGAAGGAAATGGTTATTTTCTATGTTTATTAGCAAGTCTTATTTTCTTTTTCTTACCTTGTAGTCTAGGAGTAAAAGATGCTTTAGCAAAACGCTTCTACTTATCTTTGTTTTTCTATTCCATCTTATTTTTTACGACACGTTTTTCCTCAAGTTTATTTTTATTTCATCCCATTTTTCAAGATAAAAGTTTAATGATAGCACACTTTGTTTTTCCTGGATTAATATTCTTACTTGTTCATTTAACTGATCAAATGTATTTTTATCCTTTAGAGAAAAAATATCAAGTAGAAAGTGAAAAAAACGATTATTTTTCTTCGCTCATTTTATTAATAATTTTATTTGTAATTGGATTGTTATTACCTTTTCAAGCTTTAGAGAATTCTAGTGTTTTATGGATAGAAGGAGTATGGATAGTTGTAATTTTTGTTCAGTTTTTATCATCTTTTTACTTACAAAAAAAGTTAATGGATACTCGCCAATTGATGAAGATTTCCATTGATGGAATAGAAAATAGAACTCAAATTGTTCAAGATTTATTACAAGATATTACTAAAATTCAATATATTAATCAAGGTAGAATGGAGCAGTTAAAACAAGTTCATTTAGTTCGTTCTTTGCTAAATAAAAATCATATTATTCTAAATTCACTAGAAGACTATTTTAATAAACTAGAAAACGCTTTAGAAAGGGCAATCATTTTATCGTATTGTCAAAATTCAGCGATTAATGCTTTCTTATCTCGTTATGAAAATACATTTTTCGATGAAGAGATTGACTTTAAATATCATTTAGATATTCCTAAAGATTTACCGTTTGAAAAACTAGATTTTTGTTTACTTTTGGGAAAAATATTAGATCGAGCTATCCTTTCTTGCTCCAAATCAAAAAAAGAAAAAGTCATTTTACTTTGTGTTACTTCGATAAAAGATGAATGGATGATTAAATGTGAATGTAGTGCACCTAAAGACTTTACGGTAGAAGATGGACACTTGATTAGTTCTAATGAAGACTTAACTTTTGATGAATTTAATACTAAAACACTAGAAGACGTAGTAAAAAAATATAAAGGAAAATTTCATTTAGAGAAAAAAGATATTTTACTTTTAATGAAATTAACGCTTTACCCTAAAAAGAAAGTAGTACTAGATGATGAAAAGAATATAGAAGAGGAAAAAGAAGGACAAGAAGTGACTAAAGATATGAAAGATGAAAATGACTTTTCAAATGAAGCAACACTTTAAATGACATTAAGTGACGAAACTGTAAGATAAAAAGCTCCGTTTTTTTGCTATAATGAAAAAGGAAATGGAGAAGTTGTTGATGGAGAGTAATATAGTAATTCGCATGATATCCTTTTTGGGAATGATTTTACTAGGTGTTATTTTAATTCCTGTAATCTTTTTCTTTATTTTAAAATGGTCAGTTCATTTATCCAAAAGTAAGAAAGTAAAAATGAAGTAATTTGAGGTGAATGAGATGCGTTATTTTCTTTTTGTTTTAAACTATTTGATAGCCTTTTTCTTAATGGTATATTTTTTCGTTGCTACTTTAAATTTGATGGAACAATTTCTTTTAACCTTAGGAATACTTCTTAGTGTTATACTTGGATTTTATTTTGGAAAAGAAATAATTTCAGCCAAGAAATATCCTTCTTTAAAGTATTTTAGTATTTTTATTCTAGCGGTATTTTATTTTTTAGCTGTGTTATCTTATACTTTATGGGATCCTTTATTTAATCGAGTAGTACCTGTTAGCTTACGTGTGCAACTAATTCCTTTTAAGACAATTTTTACTTATTCACTAGCTTTATTTACAGGTAGTAAATCACTATTTACAATTTTTTTAAATCTAGTAGGGAACTTTTGTATTTTTATGCCAATGGTCTTTTTCCTTATCTATTTATTTCCTAGTTTAAAAGAAAAATCTAGAGTGATTTTGGTTATCTTTTTAACGGTCTTAGGAATTGAATGTACTCAATTAATATTCGCTGTAGGAACTTTTGATGTTGATGATCTTATTTTAAACGTTTTAGGAAGCTATGTGTTTTTTCGTATTTTATCCCGTATTACCACTTGCCAAATAAAATAATAATTGCTATATAATAGCAAGGGTTAGTAATGAGTTTAAATAATAAAGTTTTTTCTTTTAATGTTTATCTTATTAACCTTAAATTAACTAATGGGGAGTAGGATTTCAAATAAAACTATTAATTAAAATACATAAGAGTGAGACCAGGTGTTCATTCTTTTTTGAGTTTTAATCTGTAGATGTTGATGCCTAATATTGTAGTAGTAATCAAAATAAAATTTGAATTCCTTTTTGTAGTTCTTTTTCTTTTTTTGAATAAATTCATGGTAAAGTGTTCATCTTTATGATATAGTTAAACTATAATAGAGGTGATTTTCATGTATTTAATTCCTAAAACTTATAAAGAAGTAATTTATTATATTTTAGTACCATTATTTATTGCCTTAATGATTTTTGGATTTATCCTATTTCTTACCAATCGTAAAAAAAATAAAAATAACGACTTAGAGTATACTTATAAAGTAAATTACTGGAGTAGTGTCATTGGTATTATCTTTGGTGCTATGTTGTTAGCAGTATCCATCGGTTTTTGTGTGTTATTTATTCAAAGATTAAACCTTTATGGTCTAGCAGATAAATTTCAAGTTCTAATTGTGTTTCTATTTATCTTTCCCTTTATTCCTTTTGCCTTTCTCATTTACTTTATCATTAAATTTATTAACACCATTCGTCTAAAACTAACAAACAATCATCATAAAACTTCACTTTCTACTACTCCTGTATCAAAAGAATAAAGTGTTGTAAGTAAAGATAAAGTTGCTGCAATAATCGTTAAAGTAGAGGATACTAACTGTATGGTTAGAAGCGAATAATCCATATGATATTTCTTTAATAATTTTAAAGTAAGATAGATAGTATACCCAAAATAGATGACTAACACTAAAGACACAACTCGATTAATTAAAGTTAATCCTTCTATTTCCTCACTAGTAAAATAAGTTTCTTCTCCTTTTAATCTTTTTTGTTCCTCATTAATAATCAAATAAGATAATCCAATAGGAATTAAATAGCAAACTAACGCTATTTTTTGTTTTTGTAAAATTTCTAATTGTTCACTTTTAAAATCTTCTTCCATAGTAGTATCATAGTAAAAACTTTATTGATTATTACAAAAAAATAGAATCTATCTTTTCAAGGTTATTTATCTATGTTAAAATATTAATAGAAAGTAAGGTGCTATAGATGAAAGAAGAAGAAAAGAAAAAAAATTATAATATTCCTCCATTAGTGATTTATCTAACCATGTTTTTATTAGTATTAATCATTATTTTACCACCTGTTTTACGATTGTTATTACCCGATGAAGAACAAGAAGTTGACTTGCCTTTAGATAGAGTAGCTTTACTAAGTTGCAATACTTTACAAGATTTACCAGATTACACCCTAGAGATTAATGCTAAAGCTAACTATTTAAATGATTCATTGACAAAAATTGTTTTAACTTATAATCTTGCCATAAAAGATACAGCACCACTAGATTTTAAGCCTGATTTAGAAATCGAAGGATACAAAGCATTAAGTGATGTTTTAGTAGAAGAAGATGAAAATATTACTAAAATTACGATTAGTAAAGATGCTTTTGTAAATAATCCCTCTAATGTTTTATTAAATAAATATGATAGAACCCAAAGAGAACAGCAAAGAGATTTTGAAGGGTTAGGATACACTTGTACAGTGACTACTAGCTAAATAAATGGTTTTAAACAGTAAGAGGTGTTAAGAAAATTTTATCGCCTTTTATCCAAATAAAATAAATTTTCAGTTTTTATAAACATTATTTTAAATTAGAATTTTTAAAGCAAAGAGGTAAGAATAAAGGTAGGTGTTGATGATGAATTTAGTAAAAATGGTTTACATGGTCAGAGTTTACCTTAGATTAACTAGGAGGGAGGTAGCTTTTAATTTAAAGCTATCAATAAAAGTAAAGGAATGGACAGTTGTTTCTATTCTTTTTTATGCTTTTAAAAAGAAAAAATTAGAATTTAATTAACTTTCAATTATTCCCATGTGAATAAGAGTATACTAAAGAAAGAATAGGAGTGTCCATAATGAAAAAAAATAAAATACTTTTACCAATTGTTATGTGACTTTTATTAGTTGTAACAACTATAGGTACAACGTTTGCAGTGTTTACCTTTAGCAAAGAAGGAACGGTAGAAAACACACTAGAAACATCAACTATCATGTTAACTTACACCGAAGGAAAAACGGGAATTATGTTAAGTGAAGCGTATCCGATTTCTGATGAAAGGGGAAAAGTTTTAGTAGGCGAAAACAATGTATTTGATTTTACAGTTCAGGCAAATTTAGGTACATCAACGGTAATTTCGTATGAAGTAAGTGCTGTGAAACTTCCAATTAACGATGTAGCCTCTTTAGAAGATAACGAAGTGAAACTTTACTTAGAAAAAGCAGTAGATCCTGATACCGCTTATCAACAAGTTTTAGCACCAAGTAATTTTTTACCTATAGAAAGTCAAAGTGAAGTAGGAACTCCTCTAGGAAGTATGATATTAGATTCAGGAGCATTCTATAACGAAGGTACCACGATTCATAACTACCGATTACGTATGTGGGTAGATGAAAGTGCTATCATTCCAAGTGGAGAATCAAGGAAATATGGAGTAAAAGTAAACGTGTATGCCAAACAATTATTAAGTAATAACTTTACAGATGAATCTTGTTTTACCTTTGATTCATCTACAGGAACCATTACTGATTATGATGATAATTGTCCAAAAGATGTAGTAATTCCTTATACTATTGGAGGGGTAGAAGTAACAACAATTGGAAAAGGATTTCTGGGTACACTTGGATTTTATGATAAGCAACTAACGTCGGTAATTATTCCAAATAGTGTAACAACAATCGGAGTACAAGCATTTTCTAGAAATCAATTAACGAATATAGTAATACCAAATAGTGTAACAACAATTGGAATACAAGCATTTTCTGGTAATAAATTAACAAGTGTAGCAATACCAAATAATGTAACTTTTATTGGTGGGGGCGCATTTAACGATAATCAATTATCTGAGAATCAAGCTTTTATTTATCAAAGAAATGCTGATGGAAGTATAGATTATACTACTTTGGTAAGTTATGGAGGAACCCGTCGTGATAATATAATTGTTCTAGAAAATGTAACCACAATTGGAGAATGGGCATTTTATAATAATCAATTGACAAGCGTAGAAATCCCAAATAGTGTAACAACAATAGGAGATTATGCATTTCATTCTAATCAATTAACAAGCGTAACAATCCCAAATAGTGTAACGACAATTGGAGATTCTGCATTTCGTTCCAATAAGCTTACAAATATAATAATACCAAATACTGTAAAAAGCATAGGAAAAAACGCATTTGAGAGAAATGAATTAACTAATGTAACAATTCCAAATAGTGTAACAACAATAGAAAGAGCTGCGTTTTCTTCTAATCAATTAATAAGTGTAACAATACCAAATAGTGTAACGACAATTGGAGATTATGTATTTAATAATAATCAATTAATAAGTGTAACAATACCAAATAGTGTAATATCGATTGGAGATCACGCATTTTTTGATAATCAATTAACAAGCGTAGAAATACCAAATAGTGTAACCACAATCGGAGTACGAGCATTTTATGATAATCAATTAACAAGTGTAGAAATACCAAATAGTGTAACTTTTATTGGTGGAGGCGCATTTAGCGTTAGTAAAAGTAGTAATCCTAATTTAACAAAAATCATTAACAAAACAGGAAGAAGTTTTGATTGGCAAAGTATAACAGGTGGTAGTAGTGCAGCAACTTTTGTGACTGGAACAATTAAACATTCATTTGGTAATATTATTGTTACTGATAAATAGTCATAATAATATAAAAAAGGTGCAAAAATCAATAAATGCTATGAGTAAACAGAAAATTTTTTTGTTTTTTGTGTTCTTGTCCTTTTCTTTTTTTTCGCTTTCACATATAAAATAATGGGTGATAATATGGAAGTTTTTATGACAGACGAATTATGGAATCTTTTACTTACTAGTATGACTTTCTCTATTTTTCTAATGGCTCTTATTCAAAAAGTGAAAACTCTTCGCTTTTTTAAGAAAAAATGGCATGTGTGGTTTTTAAATTTAGCCTTTTCTTTTATCATGGGAATTCCTTTTAGTATGCAGTTTTTTCATCTTGATTTAAACGAATCAATTTGGGTTAGCGTTTTTGGATTCATTGGGGCACCTAGTATTTATCAAGCTTTAAAGAAACAAAATATCATCAATGTTAAACCAAAATCTGCAACAGAAAATAACGACTACATTGAAATTCCTAAAAAAAATGAAATCAAAAGGAGTGATTTATCATGATGATTTTAGGAAGTGAAAGAGTAGTGACCAATGATTTTTCATCTCATAAAACAGCAGAAGACTATTCAGGTAACCATTTATCGGAAATAAAAATTACTGGAAGTGCTAAGGTAGTTCGTGTGGTAAATCATTATCTACCTCACGAAGATTCGCTAAATTATGATAGTTTTGTTAAAAATCAATATCAATGGAAAGATGGAGACTATTATAATTGTATTTCCATAACTGGTAAAAGTATTCGATATCATAAAGATGAACTAGGAGGTAACTGTGTTGTTTTATCAGGGTATGTTGATGGAGTACATTACTATTATGGCTTATACCACATGGCAAAAGTTAACGTAAATGTTGGTGATATTGTGAATCAAGATACCATTTTGGGTTATCAGGGAAATACTGGTTTAGTAGCATCTAGAAAAGCATTATCTGATGTAACTTACGGAACGCACGTTCATATGGAGTTAATTGATGATAGTAATAATTACTTAAATCCTAGAGATTATGCCCTTGGTAATAAAAGAATTGAGTGGGTAAGTCAAGGTAATGAGAGAAATGAAAACATGGATCAAATTCATATTTTAGCGGATAAAATTAATATTAGAGAGTCTTTTAGTAAAACTTCAAAAGATTTAGGAGACGTATATAAAGATGAAACTTATGACATTTTAGAGGTTAAAGATAATGAAGGATACACTTGGTATAAGATAAAAACAAGTACCAATATTACTGGGTATGTTGCTAATTTAGTAAATGAAAATTGGATTGAGGTATTAAAAAAGAAAGAACAAGAGCAAGAAGAAAAGGAAGATGAACAAGAAGAAAGTAATCTAGATAGTAAGTACATATTATTGTATAAAGCAGAAAAAACTGATATTTATTATATTCGTCTAAAAGAAAATGAAGAGTTATATCTTAAAAAGTAGCTCTTCTTTTTTTGGTAAATTTTTCTTGTAAGAACACAAGTAACGGTAAGGCTAAACCGAAGATTAGAAGCAATAAGAAAATATAAGGGTAGGTATCAATTTTAAAAATAAGAGTGAAATTGATAATAAACAAAAGAAAATAAATGATTTTTTTCCGAGATTTTAATTTATCTTTAGTGATTTCCCAAAGAACAAGATGAATTAGAATCATTAAAATAATACTTGCTTCCATTAACCATCCAAGGGATAACATAACTTCCATTCGCTCAAAGATATCAAAGAAGCTAATTTTTTTTAAAATAGCAATTTCTGGATAAGGATAGAGTTCTACTAAATGAACACCAAAAATACCAAGAATAATGATAATTTCAATTAAGATAGATAACACACCTAAGATGTAACCAAGGAAAAAGTGTTTTCTTCTATTTTTTTCTTGTTTTTGATAAAAAAACAACGTAATAATGTTTGGTAAGGCACAAAAGCTAGCGATCAAAACACTAGATTTTATCCAAGTAGAATAATTCGTAATAGTAAGAGGTTTTAAGTTATCAATATCGACATAAGAGATAGTACCTAATAAAGAAATAAGGTAAACGATAGTAATAAAAATGGTTAATACTAAAATGACTTTTTTAATAGTTTCTTTTGACTTGGTACCAAGATAAAAAAGAAATAGTAAAAAGGTAAATAAAATAATGAAAGGAGTATATCCGCTTAAGTAATGATAATTGATAAAATCTACTGTTTTAGAAGTTAAATTTAAAAATAGATAGAGAAAAAAACAAATAGTAAAAAAACGAATAATAGAGAAAAACCAAGGAGGAAAAATTTGTTTCATCATCGAAAATAAATCATCATTTTTTAACTTTTTAAATAACAAATCGAAAAAGAAAATTAAGAAAAATCCTAAAATACCCCCTAGAAAAATGGAAAATACCATGGTTGTTTGGCTTTGTTTTAATAAAATTTTAAATATACCGAAAAGTAGAAGACTTCGTGTTAAAAAGAAAGTGATTACTCCTAGGGCATTCGTTTTTATCTTCATGTTATCCCTCCTTAAAAATTAACGATAAATTAACAGAAACAGTAAAGTCTAACTGGGATAATAGATTATCTTTATTTTTTTGATAATATGAATAATCATTTCGTCTAATGTAGTCTTTTATCTTGATTAAGTCAATATTATTTTCTTGTTGAAAAGTTAGAAACTCCTTAATATCCTTACTTAAGGCTTGTTGATAAGTATTTAATAAATCATTTTTATCTAAGTGACATGGGTTATTTTGAATTTTTAAATTTCCTGTTATTGATACTTTGAATTGATGTAAATCATTAGAGAAAGTTGTATACGCACTATCCATTATCATAGTAGTAAAACGCTCTACTAAACAAGGACTATTTAAAGTATAATGATTGGTTTTATTAGTAAGCAAATTATACAATTTGGCTTGGTCTTTAGTAAGAAATTCTTCTTTTTCCTTTGATAAAGAATAAGCATAACTATCTAATTCTAATTTTTCATTTTCAACTTTTATGACAGGAAGAACAAACTCACTTATATTCTCCATCCTGTTTTTTGCTAATTCTTCAAAGGTGAGTAGGGAGGTAATTCCATATTCTTGCTCATTACGTAGTACTAAATCGTACATGCTATCATTTTCTAATTCTTTTTCCAATACTTCTTTTATCGTTGCATCCTTTAAATAAAGAACAGCAAAATTAGGCCGCACTTCCTTAGTCGTTAGAAAAAAGTGAATAGGACTAGTTAAATCACTAGCAAAAAAATCTTTTGTTCCTACTAAAACTTTAATATGGGCTAAGTCTAGTTTTTTATTTGTCTTTAAATAAAGGTTAGTGAACACTTCATCAATTGAACTTCCACTAGCTTCTAAATATACACGTTTTTCATCACTTTCATCATTTTCTATTTTGGCATCAATTAAGTTAATACCAATTTTATAAGTTTCTTCTTGATAATCTATGCCAATTGATTCAATGATTCCTAATTCATTTAATTCACTATAATGACTACAACCAGTTGTTAAAGTAAAGCAAATACCAATGAGTAAAATTTTTATTATTCGTTTCATTTTATTTTTCCTCTAATTCTATTTTTGGATAGTAGTGGATTTCGTTTTTTAACTTTTTCATCATTTAATTTAAGAAAAGCATCTTTTTGTTCGCTAGGAATAAAAGGAGCAATGGGAGCAAGATAGGACTTACCGAAGGAGTTGATACTTGCTAGTTTAATTAATAAAAGCATTCCACCAAGAAAGATTCCATATACCCCAAGGAAAGTAGCAAAAAACATTAATACGATACGCCACCAACGAATGGCTGAGATTAATTCAATGGATGAGAAAACTAATCCTGATATAGCAGATATGGCAATGACAATAATCATAATCGGGGACATAATGCCAGCTGATACCGCTGCTTCACCTAGGACTAAACCACCTAAAATTGATACTGCTGTTCCCATGGATGAGGGCATTCTAGTATCAGATTCTCTTAATATTTCAAAACTAAGGCTCATAATGAGTGCTTCAATAATCGCAGGAAATGGCACAGTTTCCCTTTGAGCAATAAAGGACATGAGGAGTTTCAAAGGAATTGCTTCTTGGTTAAAGGTAGTAATGGCAATATAGTAAGCAGGAAGAAAAATTGCTACTAAAAAGGCAAAAAGTCTAACGATTCGAATAAAGGTAATATTAATTGGTTTTTGATAGTAATCGTCACTTGTATGAAAAAAGTCTACAAAAAATGATGGTAGAATTAAAACATAAGGACTCATATCGACTAGAACAATCACTTTTCCCTCAAGTAGACTCATACTAGCACGATCGGGTCGCTCTGTTGATAAAATAGTAGGAAAGAAATGGTTACTATTTTCTTCTAAAGCACTTCTTAAATATCCACTATCAATAATGCCATCAATATCTATTTTTTCTATTTTTTGAACAATGGCATTCACAAGACTTTCATCAGCTATATCATTAATATATAAAATTCCTACTTTGGTTTTTGTCTTTCTACCTATTGTTTTACTAACACACATCAAGTCTTTTGTTTTGATTCTTCTTCTGATGAGTCCTAGGTTAGTATTAAAATTTTCATTAAAAGCATCCTTTGGTCCATAGATAGATACTTCATCTTCAGCACTACTAATTCCTCGGTCTAGACTAGCTTTGGTTTCAATCGCAATAACAACTTCTTGATTAATGATTAAAAGACAAAAACCAGTGAAGATGAAGTCGACAAATTCTTGATAGGTTTTAACAAATTTAATATTATGGGTAGGAAGGTAGTTAGCAAGTTCTTCTTTGATATTGGGTAGTTTGTCTTGTTCAATTAAACGGGTTATTGCTTTTAAAATAAAGTCATCAATCATATCAGTTGATGTTAATACTTCATTACAAGCTAAGTCAATGGTGTTATTTCCTAAAACAATGGTTTTATAAATAAAGTCATCACCATGTGTTATTTCTTGTTTAAATTTGGTTATCCAATTTTTCATGTTTATCCCTCTAGTTGTTATTATGAAAAAATTAAAGTGACTTTATACAAATTGGTATCATTTTATTTTACCTTATCTATAATTTTTGATATGATAGATAAAAGAAAGGGAAAAGGACAAAATGAAGGAAATAGAAATTGTAAAATTAGATTATTTTGGTAGAGGAATTGGCTATATTGATGGTAAAATTACTTTTATTTCACATGCCTTACCTAAGGAATTAGTAAGGGTTGGTTTAGTTAAGGAAAAGAAGAAGTATCAACTAGGAAAAGTAGATCAAATAGTAGTAAAAAGTCCTCTTCGAGAAAAATCAATTTGTCCTTATTTTGATGATTCCTGCGGTGGATGTCAGTTAAGACATATGAACAAGGTAGGGCAAAAGGAATTTAAGATAAATCGTGTAGGGGAGTTACTTTTAAAAAATGGGAAGATGAAAATAGATGGGTTAACTCTTTTTGAAGGAGATGATAATCATTACCGAAATAAAGTTGTTTTTCAAATTAAAGATAAAGAGTTTGGATTTTATGAAGAAGAAAGTTTCAACTTTATTCCGATTGATTATTGTTACTTATTAGATAAGCAAATTAATGATTTACTTCCTTTATTGAGATCGATTTTACTAAAGCCCCATCAATTAACGAAGGTGATGATTCGCTGTGGTGTAAATACTAAGGAGTCGATGATTGTCTTTTATGGAAAAGTAAATCATCAGGATGTTATTCATACTTTTTCTAATCAAGTGACAACAGGAATAGTAAATGATGATGTTTTATGGGGAAAAGGAGTTATTTTTGAAGAGGTTTTAAATAAGCGTTTTACTTTATCGAAAGATGCTTTTTTTCAGGTAAATACTAAGCAAGTAGAAGCGTTATACCAAGATGTTTTATCTAATTTAGTAGGAAAAGAAATCAATACTTTATTAGATTTATATTCAGGAACAGGTACGATTGGCATTTTAGCAAGTGATAAGGTAAGGAAGGTAATTGGTGTTGAAGTAGTAGAAAGTGCCGTTTTGAATGCTAAAGAAAATGCTAAGTTAAATGGAGTAGATAATATTGAATTTTTTCATGGCAAGGTAGAAGATATTTTGTTTTCTAAAACTTTTCCGCAAGTAGATGCTGTGATAGTGGATCCACCAAGAAGTGGACTAGATAAGAAAACAAGAGAAATGTTATTAAAATTTAGATCGTCATTACTAATTTATATTTCTTGTGATGTGGCTACTTTATCTAGAGATTTAATAGATTTTCTTCCTCTTTATCAGTTAGAGAAAATAACTTTAGTAGATATGTTTCCAAATACATATCACGTTGAATGTGTATGCGTGTTAAATAGGCGATAAACCCTTATAAATAAAGGAAAAATTAACTTTTTGGAAAATAAAAACTCTGTTTCATTTTTAACAGAGTTTTTAAATGCTATTTTTTTATCAATTGCTTAATGGCATCATCTTTACTTATAGAAACATCACTAAGGAAGTTTTTAACTTCTAAAACAATATCTAAAGGTAGGACTTTTACTTTCTTTATATGAATACAAGATAGTACTTGATTTTGATAAAAAACTTCTGAAATTTGGTTTTTATTTAATTCCCTAGATTCATAATAAGTATTAATTTTATCTTGTAATTTTTTAAATGCTAAACTATCTTCTTCTTGGTTACCACTTAGTGATAATAATAAAAGTCTTTGTTCCTTTAAGAATTCTTCTTCTTTATTAGGAGTGCTTTTTAGTCTTTTAATTTTTTCTACTGCCTTTATATCGTATCCTAGAATATCATCAATCAATGATACCAATAAGGGAAAATGATAAAAATCATAGTCAATAGAATAATGGTCTTCAACAGAAGTATCATCAAACTCTTTTACGTTTGCCTTTATCCAAGTAACATTTCTAAATTCTTCCCTTACTTCAAAATCTTTACTCGCGTAATGACAGTGATGTGTAATATAACTACATTTTTCAATGATCTCTACTCGTAATTCCTTTAATTTTTCTTCATCTAATTCTAGGACATATTTAATCACTTGATTATCTTTTACTTCAAAATAATACATACCTTTAACCTCCATTGTTAATTATACAGGTAACCTTCCTTTAAAACAATACTTGTGTCAATCAAGTGTAAAAAAATCAAGGAATTTTGAACTGAACCCCAAAAATTGGACAGTTTATAAATAGTTTCTAATTAAAGGA
>CAOKBR010000015.1 GCA_948466735.1 uncultured Mycoplasmatota bacterium
ACTATCGATAAAATTGGTGAACTTCCTATAGAAAACTTAAGTAAAAGTCAAAACACTAAGAAAAAAGAATTAATTACTAAAGAAGAACAACTAAAAAAAGAAATCGAAAAATTAAAAAGTGTTCAAGAAGAATACGGCAACACCATTGTATTAAATGCACACATGATTTTAATTTATCAAGATAAAGCATGGGTATTATATGCAGGAAATCATAATGTATTAAGTGAAACTTATAGTAATTATCATACTTATTTTGAACATATTAAATATTGTAAGGAACATGGTGTTACAATGTATGATCAATTTGGTACTATTGGTGATCTTGATCCTAAAAATCCACGTTATGGCCTACATGAATTTAAGAAAAAATTTGGTGGAGATTATATTGAATTTTTAGGAGAATTTGATTTAAAGCTTAAACGATTTATGTATTTTGTTTTTACTAAATTGGTTCCCCTTTACCGAAACAGCGTTAAAAATCGTGCGAAAAAGAAAAACAAGAAGGAAGAGATCAAATGATATTAGAAGATTTAACTAAGGAAGAGTTTAAACACTTTGCTGATAAAAGTCCCTTAATTACCTTTCATCAAACGATTGAATGGGGAAATTTGAAACAACAGCAAGGATGGACAGCGCATTATGTAGGATTACGTCATAATGGGGAAATTGTAGCAGGAAGTTTATTATTATCAAAAAAGACACCTTTAAAACTTAAAATGTTTTATGCTCCTCGTGGATTTTTAATTGATTATCACGATTTTGAACTACTAAAGAAATTTACTAAAGGAATTAAGGAATATGTAAAAAGGAATAAGGGGATTTTTATGAAGATTGATCCTTATGTAGTGTATCAAGAACGGGATAATTTAGGAAATATTGTAGAAAATGGGATAGAAAATAAGATAGTAGTCAGTAACTTAAAGTCTTTGGGATACCGCCATTTTGGATTTAATGTAATGCAAGAGACACTTCAGCCTAGATGGATGCACACTTTAAATGTAAAAGGAAAAAGCGTGGATGAACTATTAAAAATGACAGATAGTAAAACTAGACAAATCATTAGGAAAAATGAGAAATGTGCTATTATTACTAGAGAAATTCATAAAGATGAATTAGAGATATTCAAAAAAGTAATGCAACACACCAGTGATCGAAGAGATTTCATTGATCGACCACTTTCTTATTATCAAAGCATGTGGGACAATTTACATGATTCTGGAATGTTGAAAGTTCTCCTAGCAGAAATTCATTTTGATTTGTATTTAGAAAATTTAGAAAATGATAAAAAGTTATTAGTACAAGAAATAGAGATTCGACAAAAAAAACATGATCAAAATCCTAGTAAGATGAATGAAAAAAAATTTATTCAAAAGCAAAAGGAAGATAAAAAAGAAATTTCTCGTTTAGAGAAAAAGATTGAAGAAATCAAAGCCTTAAAAGAAACACATGGTTCTGTCGTTGTTCTAGGGGGAATATTATTTTTGATTTATGGTAATGAAGTATTATCACTAAATGGAGGATCATTTAAGGAATTAATGCAATTTCAATCTGCATACACTCTTCACTTTGAAATGATAAAGTACGCTGCAACATATGGGTATGATACTTATAATTTCTACGGAATTACTGGTGATTTTAGAGAATCTAATCCTCTTTATGGTCTATATTTATTTAAACGAGGCTTCGGTGGACAAGTTACTGAGTTAATCGGCGAATTCGATTTAATTATTAATAAACCTTTTTACTATTTATACAAATTTGCTTTTTCTAGTTATAAAAAGTTAAAAAATTTTCGCCATCATTTATTCCAAAAATAAAACGTCAAACTATAGACGTTTTATTTTTTACCTTTTCTTTTTTTTCTTCTCATTTGTAACTGGAAAACGATTTCTTCTTGTTTATGCTCTTTTAAAAAAGTACTTAATTTATCTAATTTATCAGTAACATATCTTGTATTTTTCTCTACTTGAATAGCAATTTCTAATATAGTGTATCCTTCTAGATACATAACAATAATTCTTTTATCTATTAACGATAAAGTAGATAATCTATCTTGATATAACAATAGTAATTCTTCTTCGTTAATTTTATTTTTATCATGATAGTTATATCCGTTTACTCTTAATTGTTCCTTTATTCTTTTTTCAGCTTGTTTTAAACAACTCGTCACATATGTTCTAGAAAGATTTAGTTTTTTTCCTATCGCGCTTAAGGATAAACTAGAATTTCCTCCTAAACCGTAAAAAAGAAGAACTATTGTTTTTTCCCTTTTTGGTAATTGATCAATAATTTCATATAAAACTTGATACTCTTCTTGCTTTTCATAATTAGAAATAATATCTAACTTATCATAAGAAAGTTCCTCTAAAAAGGTTTGACTATCTCTATTTTCCCGATAAATTGGCTCATTTAAGCTAAGAAATGTTCCCGTCTCTTCACGAATAAAGCCTGCAATTTCATTATAAACACATCGATAAGCATACGTAGAAAATTTTATACCTCTTTTTTCATTAAAATAATACATTGCTTTAAATAATCCATGTTCTCCTATAGCAAACAAATCATGATGTGATATAGGAACTCTTTTAAAGTAATGATTAATGATATTATGTATTAAAGAGGTATAATTGGAATATAAAATATCAAACACTTCTTTTTCACCATTTCGATAACGGATTAAATATTCTATAACTTCCCTATCTTCTAAATAAATAGACTCTTTTTCATTTTTCATCTTTTATCCTACTTTCTCACGACTTGTTTAGGAATTCTCTTTTTTAATAGTGTTTTCATTTCCTCTTCTTTTCCAAGATAAATTAATTGTTGTTTAATTTCCTTCATTCTTCTAGAAACTTCATTTACTGACAAGGATAATAAGCTAGCTATACTGGTTTTACTATATCCATCAAGATATAACATCATCATTTTCTGATCCTTTGGTGCTAAGTAATTTACTAGTGAGGAATCTTTATTTTCTTGATGAGAGGATAAATATTCAAATTCTAAACAAGCCTTAAGTTGGCGATAACCCTTTTCTAAAATTTGTAATATCCGTGTATCAGAAATCCCGTATATTTTTTCTAAATCACCCAAAGTGTAAGATTTTTGATGATTTAAATTATAATAACAAATTATCATTTTTCTTGTTCTTTCTGGTAGCTTTTCAAGTGCGCGATATAAATAGTTATAAAGTTCTTTTTTCTCTATTTCTTTTTCTGCGTTAATTGTTTCATCTTTCAAGGTATCTTCTAAACTACTTTTCTTACCTTCATCAGTCGAATTATCTTGTAATTGATTTAAACTCAAAGGTTGTTGATACTTTTCTTCATTTACTATTTTTAACATTTCGTGATAAATACATTTTGTAGCAAAAGTAGAAAATTCAATTTCTTTTTTTAAATCAAAATGATCCACTGCATGAATTAGTCCTACTTTTCCAGCAAATACTAAAGACTCTTTATCAAAATAGCTTCTAAATTTATTTTTGATAACTAAATAAATTAACCCTGTATTTTGACAAATCAAAATATCACGAGCATCTAAATTCCCATTTTGATATTTTTCAAAATATACTCGCATATCTTGTTCTGTTAAAAGTTTTTGTTTTTCTACCATTTTATTTTCCCCTTTTTAGAATTTTACTCGATAATATTTTCGTTTTGATAATTGTCCTTGCAATTTTTTTTGTTCAATATCATCCATATTTTCTCTACAAATTTCTAATATTTTTAATACACATTTTGATACCCACTGGGAAGATACTTGTAAATTCTTAGCAATTTCTAATTCAGATAATCCTAAAATATATAAAGAAAACATTTCTTTTTCTATAGGTGAAATTAAGGAAGTAAAACTTAGATTTTGGCTTAGGATATCTTGATAGGTAAATTTTTTCTTATCAAGAGACAATATATCAATAAGTTCATTCTTTAATTTTTCTAATCCCTTATGAAGGATAGCAGATACTCTTTGAGGTGTTAAATGATACATTTGTCCAATTTTAAAAACAGTGAATTTCTGCCCATAAAATCCAAAAAATAGCATAATCATTTCTTTTTCACGTTCCTTAAGAACCAAAAAAGCTTTTTTTAATTTTTCATATTGCTCCTTTTTTTCCACAAAAGCTATCGGATCTACAACATCACTTTGTAAAATATTATTTTTACCATTTACTTCTTCTAATTCTTCTAAAATTTTTCTACTTTTCATTGATCTTATGATTTTAGACAATTTATGATTAATACATGTTATAGCATACTGTGAAAAGATAGTTCCATATCGATAATTATAAGTATCGATTGCCTTAATTAATTCTAGTTTTCCAATAGATATTAACTCTTCTTTTTCATCTTTTGTTGCTAAAGGAAAACGTTTATTCACTAAATCCTCAACTAAAAAAACACTATAAATCATGAACTTCTGTCTTGTTACTTCATCCATTACTTCATTATCTTGAAAAAATTCATTGATCATTCGATCAAGAACCAAACGTTTATTTTCTTTAATTTCCATCATAAAATTCACCTTTTTAAATGTAAAGAAAGAGAAATTATCCTTTTTCTCTTTTATTTATATTTTACGCAAAATATTCACTTTCTTTTTTGCATTTTTCTATCTTGTACCTTTTGTTTTCTTTGCTCTAATAACTCTTCATAAAGTCTGCTATTTCCTGATGCACCTATTTTTTTTGTTAATTTTTTAATTCTCGCTGCAATGTTTTCTTGACTACAATGATAAAGATTACCAATATCTTTTTGACTATATCCGTCTAAGTAAAGAGAAATAACTTGTTTATCTATTAATGAAAATTCACATGTTATTGTATCATATAATGGGTTAGAAACGCATTCTAATATTTTGTTATCTTCTTCAATGCTACTAATCGAGTATCCTTTGTTTTGGCAGGTAAAAGAACCGGTTGATAAATATTCTTTTAAATCTCTTAATACTTTTGCTTCAATATTATAAATCATTTGACGAGATAAATTCATTTTTTCAGCAGTTTCTTTAACTGAATGAGGTTTGTATCCATTTAGACCATAACGACGCGAAATAATTTCTTGTTCACGATCTAGTAACATACTCATCGCTTGATACAAGCTAACCTTTTGTTTTTCAAATTCTACTACTTCTTCTTTTTTTTCATAATCCCTCATAATATCAATACTCTCATCAGGAAAATTGTTTTCCCATTCCATTTGAGATCCATCTTCGCCATCAAAAATAGCATTTAAACTTACTTGATTAAGCATCGATTGATTTTTTTCTCTTGTTTGATAAGTAAGCGCCTTGATAATATCTCGGTGAATATATTTTATAGCAAAAGTAGAAAAGGCAAAATCTTTTGTTTCATCAAAATCAATTAAAGCACGGTACAATGCTGATACGCCAATCGCTTCTAAATCTTCTCTTTCAACATAAAGAACATTTATTCTACTACGTGAACAATACGGTAAAAAATATCGATTAATCACTAAGTGAACTAAATTGTTATTTCCTTTTACTAATATTTCAAGCGCTTCTTGATCTCCATTTTTATATCTAGCAAAATATTCTCTAAATTCTTCTTTTGTAAGCGGTTTACATTTTTCTTGTATAAAACTCATAACCATTCCCCCTATTTTTATTCTTTTGTATCTCCTGTTGATAAAAATTATTACAATTTTAACACAAAACTTAAATTTTGGCAAGTTATTTCGCCTATTTTTTCCAAATAAACATTGGTTTTTCCGTTGTTTTTACTTTTTCTTGTCTTGTTCCTTCCTGTTTTTCTAAAAATGACTTTCTTTTCTTTTTTAACTCACTTTGGGTAATTTGACCGATGCGTGAACGGTGAAGTGACACATTTTTAGCAATTTCGTCAATTGTTTTTGGTAAACATCCAATACCATAATGCATTTTGATAATTTCTTGATCACGACTTGAAAATTCTTTTAATACTTCATACAAAACTTGATAAGTCTCTTGTCTTTCAAGATACAAAATAACATCACTACTTTTATCTTCTATCGTCTCTTCAACTAAAACATTAATATCATTATAACTGGGTTCATACAAACTTAATACGTTTTCATATACTAAAGGATTACCCCGTAACATTCTTTTTACTTCATTAAGCAAACCATGATAAATGACGATGGATGCAAAAGTAGAAAATTTAACATTTTTATTTGGATCATATTTTTTCAATGCTTTATATAAATAATATCTACCAATAGATTCTAAATCCTCATATTCAATCTTCACTTGAGAAAAATAAACCCCAATAATATGATGCACCAATTGAAAATTGCGTTTTAATAAAATTTCTAAAGCATACTCATCTCCATTTTTATATTGTTCAAAGTATGTATTAAATTCATCAATGGTCAACACTTTTTTTCTTGACATAGCCCCATCCCCTTTTATCCTAGCAAAAGAAAAAGTGCCCTCATTATAACACACTTTTCTAATAAATTCAATATTTATTTTTTTATCTTATGAATCAATTGAAAAAGATAATACCATATATCAATAGGTAATTCAAATTCCCCGATTAACTCTTCTACGTATCCAGTAAATCCTTTTTTAAAGTCATAAATTCCATAATCTTTATCGTTAGGGTCAAAATTTCCTGAAATTCCATAAAAATTATAACGATGATACTTGTGTTCAATCGCATAGTTAATCATATACCACTGTAATACATAAGGTCCGCAAAGATACATATATTCTTTATAGTTCCCACCAAATAAATAAGTAACTTCCTTACCATAAGTGAAAAAGATTCCTCCTGATAAAATTACTTTATCTCCTTTTTCCTTTTGAATTTCTTGTGCTTGATGAATCTTTTCTTTAATTTGATTCAATTTTTCTAATAAAAGATTTCGCTTACTATCCTTACTTACCTTAGCAATGGATAAATTACATTCATCTAATTCTTTAATTAACGAAGCAATATAATCTGCTAAATTAATTTCTGCAACTAAAAATAAGGCTTCATCTTTGGAAAATAGATGATACAACTGTTCAAAATACTCAAGGGTTCGATTGGCAAAATGTTTACGATTACTAGTACTATCAAGTACATCTTTTAACAAAGAAAGTTCATTTTCTTCAACTTTTCGCACACTTACACCATTTTTTAGACCCTTAAGAATATTTCTCCTTGTAAAACCACGCATATTTTTTAAAATATCATCACTAGAAACGTCAGTATCTAAAGCAAACATAAAATGTACTTGTTCACACTCTTTAGCCTTTTTATACCCCAACTTTAATAACATAGCTAAAACATTTTCGTGATTATATCCATCTTTAACTACATTTCCATCAATATCTTTTTCAATTAAAGGAAAATAAGGATCCATTCTTAATACATAGGCTTTCTTTTTCTTTAAAAATACTTTTAATTCCTTAGTAAAAAAAGTAATCACTTCTTCGTTATAATAATCTCCCACTAACCCACGAGAAGCATAATACTCAAATCTTTTAAAATGAGTTTCTTTATAAAAAAGCATCGCACTAGCAATTAAACGATTATCTTCTTTTATTCCAACATATAATGTAGCCCATCCGTGTTGCTTTCTCATCAAAGAAAACTTACTATCTTGTAAAAAGTTTCGGTTTTCATAATGATTGATAAAATTTTGATATTCTTCCCTCGTAATTTCTAAAAATTTCATAATTTTTTCCCCCATTTATCTTTTATAATTGGTATCTTCATCATTATTTTATTGATAAAATCTATTCCTAAAATATGTTCAATTGTCTTACTTTTCCAAGTAATCGCAATATAAATTACACATCCAATGGCACCATAGAAAATAATCAATGGAATATTTAATAATCGACTAGCAAATGACGTTGGTAAAATGTAACCAAGTAGTAATAAGACAATCACCATAGCAATCGTTGCTGTTAAAATATTTAAGCCTTGTTTTACTGTATCTTCGTAATTAACTTGATATTTATAATGTAAATATACTATAGAAATTGCTGCTGATACTAAATATCCTAAAATTGATGCAGTTATAGCACCATAATAAGCAGGTACACCAAGTTTACTAAAGCCATAGATTAAAGGAACGTTAAGTAATATTTTAGCAAATAATCCAGAAAACAAACTAATAAATACAATTTTATATTCTTTTAATAATTGAACAATGGTAATACTTGATGTAAATGCTGCTGTAGCCAAGGCAACAAAGATATAATAAGCAATTACACTAGCACCAAATGTGCTATTACCATAGAAAACCATCCAAATAGGTTTTGCTAAAATACTAATACCCACAGTCATAGGAACAGTAACTAGCAATAGAATTTGAAATGTTTGATTAATTTTATGACGTACATCATCCATTTTATTTTCGACAAAACTAGCTGTTAAATTAGGAATTAAACTTACCATACATCCTGATGCGATAGCCATTACTATCATATTAAATTTTGAACCCCAAGTAGAGATAATACTCATTACACTTTCTGCATCTACCGCGGTATAACCTAATCCATTTACTAATGTTTTTACTAAAGTAACCATATCCACCGAATTATATAACGATTTAAAAATATCGATCATGATAAAAGGAAAACAATACATCAACAGTTTCATAGCAATTTCTTTTTTTCTAATTGTTGGTTCTACTACCTTAGCCACTTCTTTTTCCTTATCAAATTGTTTTTTATTTTTTCTTAACTTAACAATTAAGTATAAGCAAGAAATTAATGCTCCAAAAGAAGCTCCAAAAACAGCAATACCAACGGAAGTTTTTAACGATAAATGAAATACCTTTAACGCCATAAAACTACCAATAACAATAATTAAAACACGAACAATTTGTTCTAATACTTGGCTAATAGACGTTGGGGTCATAAAATTATGGCCTTGAAAGTACCCTCGATATACACTTAAAGCAGGAACCACTAAAACGGCTGTTGAAATCACACGAATTACCAAGGTAACATCATCAATGGTGTTACCTCCTTCTATATCTCCAATAATTAGTTGTGCTACTTGGGGAGCAAAAATAAATAACACAACGAAACATAAAATTCCAAGGCCGATGGAGATTTGTTTTCCTAGTTTAAATGACTCTTCTTTAGCATTTTCATATCCTAACGTATGATATTCACTAATGATTTTACTAATCGCTAAAGGAAGTCCTGCTGTTGAAATACCAAGAAATATGGCATAAATATTATAAGCATAACCATATAAAGCTCCACCTTGTTCACCAATAATTTGATAAAAAGGAATCACATATAAAATCCCTAAAATCTTACTAATGACAATTCCTAATGTTGCAATAAAAGCTCCTTGCATAAAATTGTTTTTTGTCATTTTTCTATTTTTTTTCTTACGTTTTTTATCTATCTTCAAAAAAATCACTTCGCATTCTATAAATATAATGAATTGCTTACATTTATATCATACCACATTTGCTTTTATTTGAAAAAAAATTTAACGATTATGTCTAAATAATTTTTATATAATTGATAATAACCATATATGAATCACTTAACGTTCCAGTTCCTGATAAAAGAACGGTATTGCTTTTTAAAAACACAACTAAATTAAGGGAAAATGTACCAACTTTTATGGTGATTGCTGATTTACTTATCTGATCTGCTGAAAATAAAGCATATGAATGATACAAAAATATGATTCCGATGATAAGTGTTCCTATTACTCCAATGATTCCTATTCTTTTTGTCATTTCTATCACTCCTTAAAATTATTATTGTCTACTATTTTTCTTATCTACATGAAAATATTAAACTTTTTTAATTTAAAGCAACAAAAAGAATGAGAATTTTTTCCCATCCTTAATATTTAAGGGTTTTATTTTAAGATATACCCCCCTTAGTTAATTTTTGGTTAATTTTCATACTTTTCACATCCATAATCTTTTTATTTTAATATTTTAACATATAAGGATCATCCACACTACCACTACCTGATACCCATTCCACATTAGCATTCAAATACATTGTTGGAAAATATTCGGCCTTATAATAACCCCTACCTGTTAATTTCGTATTTGTACCAATTATAGCTAACCACGATGACTCCATTACCATTGGACTAATAAAATAAGCAGGTTCAGAAGCAGTAGAAAACATTTTAGCCATCCAACTTCTTGTTTGTTCTGTTGTATTACAATCATTTCTATAACAATTATCACTAATTCCATTCGCAAACGTATAAAAATAATCTGATGGATATAAAAAGGCAATTTTATTAACAAAGTTTAATTGATAATTTGCACTAATTAATCGATTCCCGCGCTCAATTTGATAAAAACCAGCAGCATCTTTATCTCTAGCTTCTAGCGCACTAATATAATATTTTGCATCTCCAATTAATCCTCTAGCACTTGGATGTAATCCTGTATTAGTAAAATTACATACTACAGCCTTAGTTGTATTTGTATTCATAATACCATCATCTTGGTAACATGTTGTACTACCTCGATTATAAAATGTATTATTTAGCGCAGTATAAGTTGTTGAACGATGCCAAATACTTCCTTCAGCACCATTAACAATAATACTACTTGTTCTATCAAAAGAGAAAGCTCCTAGGGAATTATCACGTACAATTTTTACACGTTTTTCTTTAACACCAGAGACATTTTCTACCGTAAATACTCCAACAATTCGGTATTTTTCACAGGTTGATGCATTATTAGTATCGCTACAATTAAAGTAAACATAATTATTAGGAACGTCTCCAATATAACGATAATCTTTTAAATCATCACTTGTCCATCCTGTTTGTTGTACTCCTGCTGTTTGATTAAACGTATATGGTGCACTCTTATTTCCATTTTCATAATTGGTAATTGCCTCATTATTCGATATACTCATTAAATATTTCGCTAAATTAGGCTCTTTTGATGGCAAATTAGGGGCATCTTCCATCGTTAAACTACAACTAGCACCAGGGTATGGATTATTACTTTCATACATCACTTCATTATTCGATGTCTTCTTACATTTTAAATAAGTTTGATAAGTAATTTTATCCCCATTTTTAGATACATAAACCTTTGATTCATCACAAGTTACACCATCTTTTTCAAAAGGTTTTAAAAGATTTGCATTTACTAACTCTTGATAAGATAAAGCTACACATCCATGCCAATATTTTGATGTAATATCTTCTCCTTTAGAATCAAAATATAACTTTGATGCAGTTTCTACAGCGTCTTTATAGTATTCATATTCCTTTTTCTTATTTTTATTTTGCATTGACATTACTGAGGGAAATACAATAATCATAACTAATCCCATAATAGTAATGATCATAATTAACTCAATTAAGGTATACCCCTTTTTATTTATCTTCACATTAGCCCTCCTATTCTTATAATTAGATTATACAATAGGTTTTTGAAAATTTAAAGATAAGTTGTATCATTCATTTATATTTTTATTTTTTAATAGAAATCACTGTAGCCACTACTTGAAGTATAACCCTCGGTCAAATTTTATAAGCCAAACAGCAATATTAACCGTTGAATTTGCACTCATAGTCCAATAAGCAGAGTTCATCCCGTAATCCCCTCCTGTTTTATTTTCTGTTCCTCCATAGTTAGTCGATTGATATAAATAATTAGACATCCATATTGGACAGGAATTAATAGTTTTTGTGCAATTAAATTTTTTTGTGGTTTCGTTATAAGTGCATCCAGTAAAAGCATTATCCTTAAAAATTGTTGATCCTAGGGTATAAGTTTGACTAAGAACATTTGTCCATCCACTAGTAGCATCTTCTAAAGCTTGTAATAATGTTATAGTCACTTTACTATTATCGCTACCTTGATCGTGCCAGCGAGTATTATAAACCGTTTCTTCTCTTTGTTTCAATGTTAAGGTGTCCTCGTTATCACTTACGACATGAAAATATTAAATTTTTTATTTTTAGAGCAACAAAAAGAATGAGAACTTTTCCCATCCTAATATAGCAAGGCTTTTATTTTATAAGCTGCCTCCTCCCCTAGTTAATTTTTTGTTAATTTTCATATCGATTGCACCTCAATCTTATATTACATATTTTAGCAAATATAAAATTTTATTACAATAGCTTTTCCCTAACGAAAGATAAAATGAACGGTAACAAAATATATACGACTTTTAAAAAATATTTACTCTTCGGCTTCCTTTTTTGGATAATACACAATCATCGCACTAAAACAGTAAATCTGCTCTTCAGCATACTCACTAATACTCACCTGATACTTAATATCAATAACATCAATATTGCTACTTGATAAAAAATTGTTTACTACTTCTTCTAAATCTTTTTCATGTGATTCATCAAAAACTTTTACTCGCATTTTTTATTCACCCAAAGATAGAATAACAAAACATATTGTCGAATTTTGTCGAAAAAAAGGAGATTCCATAAAAAGAATCTACTTTACTACAATATTAACAATTTTTCCCTTGATGACAATCACTTTCGCGATTTCCTTATCCTCGATATGTTTCTTCACGTTTTCTTGATTAATGGCTTTTTCCTTCATGACCTCTTCATCATCGTCTTTCTTTACCATAATCGTTCCTCGAAGTTTACCATTGACTTGCACAGCTACTTCAAACTCTTCATCCGTTAGCTTATCCTCATCAAACTTTGGCCAAGGACTCATGCAAAGTGGTTTTCCAAGCTTACAAACTTCGTTTAACTCTTCTGTAATATGTGGAGCAATCGGATAAAGCAAGGTCAAGAAAGTTCGATAATCCTTACGACTAATCTTTCCTATCTTTTCAAATTCATTTACTAAAATCATCAAACTAGATACTACTGTATTATACTTCAAATGAAGAAAATCATCAGATACTTTCTTAATTGTGCGATGAATTAAATTTTCTAATTCCTTTGAATACTCTTCTTCAGCAGTTACCATTTCTTGTAACTTCCAAACACGTTCAATAAAACGTCTACTTCCCTTTAAACCATTTTCACTCCATGCTACTTCTTTTTCGTAATCACCCATAAACATTTCATAAGTTCTTAACGTATCAGCACCATATTCTTCCACAATCGCGTTAGGGTTTACCACATTTCCTTTAGATTTACTCATCTTTTCACCGTTTTCTCCTAAAACCATACCGTGTGCTACACGTACATCAAACGGTTCTTTAAAAGGAACCAAACCTATATTATATAAGAAACGATGCCAAAATCTAGCGTACAACAAATGCCTTGTTGCATGTTCCATTCCACCATTATACCAATCTACTTTTCCCCAGTATTTTAGGGCGTCCATTGATGCAAATTCTTTATCGTTGCTAGCATCCATATATCGTAAATAATACCAAGATGAACCCGCCCAGTTAGGCATCGTATCAGTTTCGCGCCTAGCCTTTTTACCACACTTTGGACAATCTACTTCCCACCAAGATTTAATTTTAGCAAGTGGACTTTCTCCATTATCCGTTGGTTCATACTCGGCTACATCAGGAAGGACTACAGGTAAATTTTCATAAGGTACAGGAACCCAACCACAATCATCACAATAAATCATTGGAATAGGTTCTCCCCAAAAACGTTGACGCGAAAATACCCAATCTTGTAAACGATATGTTGTCTCTTGTTTTCCTAAGTGATTTTCCTCTAAATACTTAACCATTTTATCGATAGCATCACTTTTCTTGCTAATTCCGTTTAAAAATCCCGAATTCACCAAAGCACCTTCACCTGCATACGGAAGTTCTCCACCTTCAATGACACGTTTTATCGGTAAGTTAAACTTCATCGCAAAATCATAATCTCTATCATCATGTGCTGGAACTGCCATAATGGCACCTGTTCCATATCCCATCATTACATAATCGGCTGTAAAAATAGGAATATTTTCTTTCGTAATTGGATTTACCGCGGTTAATCCATCAAGTTTCACTCCTGTTTTATCCTTATTTAAATCACCACGCTCCATCTCGTTTTTACGTTTTGTTTGTTCTTGATAAGACCTTACCTCATCCATATTCTTAATTTTCTCTTGATTTTCCTTAATTAATGGATGTTCTGGCGCTATAACCATAAACGTTACACCATATAATGTATCTGGACGCGTTGTGAATACTCTTAAAGATTGCTTGCTATTTTCAAAAATCGAAAAATCTACCAAAGCGCCTTTTGATTTTCCAATCCAGTTGATTTGGGCATTTTTAATCTTATCCAAAAAGTTAGTATCATCAAGTCCTTCTAGTAACTCCTCTGCGTAACTTCTCATTCCAAGCATCCATTGTTCTTTTTCCTTTTGAATGACTTCCCCACCACAACGTTCACAATGACCTGCTTCAATTTCCTCATTCGCTAATCCAATCTTACAATTAGGACACCAGTTAATCGCTTTTTTTGCTTTATAGGCTAAACCATGTTCATAAAACTTCAAAAATTGCCATTGTGTCCACTTGTAATATTCTGGATCTGTTGTTGCAAATTCCCGTGACCAATCGAAAGATAGTCCTAAATTTTGAAGTTGACCTTTAAAGGTCTTAATATTTTCCTTTACTGCTTCCTTAGGATGAATATGATTTTTTATCGCATACCCCTCTGCAGGCAAGCCAAAAGCATCCCACCCCATTGGAAACAACACATTATATCCTTGCAAACGCTTCATTCGACTCATCGCATCTAACGCGGTATAACTTCTAACGTGTCCAACATGTAATCCCGTTCCTGATGGATAAGGAAACTCAATTAACGCATAATACTTAGGTTTTTCACTATCATTTTTCGCATGGAATACTCTATTTTCTTCCCAAAAAATTTGCCATTTCTTCTCAATTTCTTTAAAATTATACATCTTTTATCAATCCTCTCTTTTTATAAATTTTACCAATGTAAGAGTAACTTAAAAACACAAGCACAAACAATAAACTTACTCCTAAAAGTATCTGAAAATATACATTCTTAATGAATCCCACTAGCGATATCGATAAAGCCATATCAAATGAGATCCACAAACTTACTCGATCTACTAATTCTATATAATTAATTTTATCCATATCTAATTTGTACTTTTGAATTAAAAACTTAATTTCCATCGGTACTTTATTGGGATTATATTTTTTCTTTCTTTTAATAACAAAAGTACTATAAATAAAGTAAATAATGATAAAACTAATTACAAACAATACAATTTCTTCCATACTTGCATCCTTTCTTTTTAATAGAAAAAAGTCCCTCCCTAACAACTGTTAAGGACGAACTTTTCTAAACCCGCGGTACCACCTTAATTCATATTAAAATAATATGCATCTTTAAAGTAATAACGGACTTACCCGTGAGTCTATATGCTTTGTCAAGTTCACTTTCCTTGTTTCCTTATTTCCACCACACATAAGGTCTCTAGTTAAACAAAAAAGAAAATTACTACTACAAAATAGATCGATTGGCATTATTATACTAGATTTATTGGATATATTCAAGTAGTTTTAACAATTTTTTGCAGTATCCTTCAATACTATTAATTATTCCACATATCACTTTTCTATGACAACCACAGCACGAACACCACCGAGATTATAATTGGTTCTAGCATCAGTTAAAACCCCACAGAAGTACACGCGCCAAGCGATAGTTGAATCAGAAGAACGTCCGTTCATTGTCCAATATCCGTAGTTAGCTCCATAATCTCCACCTGATTGATTCACTGTTCCTCTATTACTTGTTGCATCATATAAATAATTATATACCCACACTGGACAAGATTGATTATCTTGTGTACATCCTAAACTGTGAGCTTCTTGTACTGAAATCATGCTAGCTTTCGATATTCTTTGTTCTAAGGTATACACATTCGTTGTACAATTATATACTTTATTTGTACCGTCATAAGAACATCCAGTGAAAGCATTATCTTTAAATACTGTCGTACCTAAGCTATATGTTTGATCTAACACGTTTGTCCAACCTTTAGTAGCGTCCTCTAGTATAGGTAATATTGTTAATGAACCTTTCGTATTATTATTAGTGCCTGCATACCATTCAATTTGATAGACGGTATTTTCTCTTTGTTGTAAGGTTAATGTTTCTCCATTGTCACTTAAAACATGAAAATACTTTTCTAAAGTATCGTTAACTTTATATTTGATAATCGTTCCTGGTAAATATACTTCTGGTGCTTTTTTTTAATTTACGCAAGTATCTTCTTCTCCTGTTACACAAAAACCATCTGAACCTTTTTCTTGATTATAAGTATAAACATTTTTTATATTTAAATTCGTTTTACTCACTGGTTGTTCCGCTGGTTCTCCCATTACATCTTGTTTAGCATACACATTAATTGTTACTCCATATTTTCTTGATTCTCCGTTTGGAATTTCTGTATTTTCATCTATCCACATACGTAAACGGTAATTATGAATGGTTGTTCCTTGATTAGTAAATGTTCCCAAATCTAAAATCATAGAACCTAGTTTTGTTGTTGTAGTTCTTGGTACAAAATTCATTAGTGTAAATATTTCTTCATATGCGGTATCAGGATCTACTGCTCTTTTTAAAGATGACACCACTTCATCATCTTTTAATTGTTTTCACCTACTAAACCCTTTTCATCAGAAATCGGATAAGCCTTATTTAACATAATTCCTGTTTTTCCTTCGGTATAGGTTAACACGATTGTACTAGTTTCCAAAGTATTTTCAATGGTTCCTTCCTTAGCAAAAGAAAACGCAGCATATGTTACTCCAATAGTTGCTACTATTAATAGTTAAATCATTGCCACTGGTAATATCCATTTATTCTTTTTCACTTATTACACCTATTTTCCTTATTTTCTTTTCTAGTTTACCCTAATCTAGCAAAAAAATCAAAAAAGTTAACTAATTATCAACAATTTTTGATTTTAATCTAAACCGAAATTATCTTAAATTTGCTCAATATATTCAAGTAGTTTTAAGAATAATTTCATATGTTCTCTCGATAGACCATTAGTTCTTAGCTTTCGAATACTAATTCGCTTCTTTTTAATCTCTGTATTATTAAATAAAACTTCCGCAATTTTTTCTTTCAATATCGTATTGATTTTTAGGTCTAATAAGATGTTATTGATATCTTCATTAATTAAACGTACCGCTGATATTTCAATATCGCTACCCTTACAATTTACCGTTAACTGACCGATGGTTGGAATATTTTTAATATCTACAACGAAATCATTTTCTTCAATATACGTTGAAATTTCACAAATTTGATCATTGAAATAAGCGCTCACTTGATTAGAAAATTTGGTATTTCTAAAACGAATCTTATAATCCCTAGTAGGTGCTAAAATTCCGCTTTTTCCCTCTAGTGATCGTATAATTACCGTATAATTATTTTTTAAATAGTTATAATCAATTAACGTTTTTAAGAAGAAACCATCCTTATACTTACCACTGATACCATCATCTTCAAATAAAACATAACTATTATTTTGCCCTGGGAAAATATGAATTTCTAACTCTTTTGGATTTTCATAAGACTTACTAGATTCTACTCCTGCTAAAGGAATAATAGCTCCACTTTTAGCAAAAATAGGATAATCTTCTTCTTGATAAAACGATACATACTTCTTATTTCCTGGAAACTTCTTACCCGTTTTAAAATCGTACCATGTTCCATCAGGAATATAAAACTTTTGAATGGTTCTATTCATCACACTATCTTTTCGATCTAGTATCGGAGCAATTAATAACTGACTACCAAAAAAGTATTGATTTCTATAAACTACATCATCATATACCCATTCATTCTTATAATAAAATGGTTCAATCAAAGGCTTTCCATCTTTATAATAATTGTATGCTTCTGTATATAAATAAGGAATTAACCTGCTTCGTAAATTTAAGTATTTTGATACAATGGTCTTTGTTTTAATATCCCATAACCATGGTTCTTTCTTATAATACACTCCCCGTGCAGCATTAAATCTTACGATTGGACTAAATACACCTAGTTCCACATAGCGAATATATAACTCACTCTCTTCAATACCTCCATGATTTCCTCCAATATCATGACTCCACCAAGATACTCCTCCATTAGATGCATTCATATTATAAAAGGGAATCTTTCGTAACATTTCCCAAGAAACTTCTGTTTTTCCTGAATATAACACTGGATATCGATGACTGGCAATAAGTCCATTTCTTGCTAATAACATACTTCTCTTATTTGGATTTCTTCCTGAGTCTAAATACTGATAATGATTAAGTAACCACAAGTATTGATAATTTTCTACATCATAATCATTCCAAAAGAAATCTACCCCAATATTTTCTAAAGGATGCAAAAACACCTTCATATAAATATCTAAAAACTTAGGATTTAGTGGATCAAACATAATAATTTTGTTTCCTGTTATTCCAAGATAAGAACACGCTTGGGCATAAAATGCTTCATGAGGATAAATTCCTTGTTTAGGATTGATATTTAGTCCAATTTTAATATTTTCTTCATGGAGCTTTTGGAATAGTTCCACTGGATTTGGTAATAAATTTTGATTAAACGTATATCCAGTATCCAGTTTTTCTTCCCCGATTTGTCGAACATGCCAATCTTTATCAAAAAGGAAGACCGTTAGAGGAATATCACTTTGTTTAAAGTCTTCAATAACTTCTAAAACTTCATTTTGGGTGTAACTTTTATTTCTACTCCACCATGTTCCAAGAGCATAACGAGGTAATAACGGTGGTTCACCTGTCAAATAAAAGTAATCTTTTAACGCTAGATGAAAGTCTTTCCCATATAAAAATACATAAATATCAATATCCCCATCAAGTCGAGGAGTAAGAGTTCCATCAGGTTGAAATACTAAGTGATTACTATCATCAAAACTTGCAAAACCATCAATAGAATACAATGCTTTTTGCACTTTATCAGGAGCTTTTTTGGTATCTACTGCTAAATTAATTCCATAAAAGTTTCTTGCTTCAGGATGATGATAATACCAGGTTTTATCTTGATTTTGAAGTTTTATCTTTAAGTTTTTCATTGGGTCTAATTTTCCCCCATCAAAACTTGCTTCTTTTGTATACTCTAGGGAAAAATACTTCGTTGTAAGTTGCAAAAATTTGTTATCTTGACGCACAGTAAAAAGAGGTTGCTTAAAATCCCTACGATAAGCAAATTGAGTAGGGGCATCAATAAAATTCCCAGTTCTACTATATTCTAATCTTAGTAAACGTTCTGTTAACACCGTAATTCTAAATGTTTGTCCTTTAATGATATTTTTAGGGTTTGCTATAGCTTTGGTGTAATCGATAATAAATTGATTTCCTAATGGATACATATAATCACCCTACCTTATATTATTATCATAACATAAAATTCCATGAGAAAAAAGAGCAAAAAAAATTTATTTTTACTATTTTAAGTTCTATTAGACCGTATATTTAATTTCTAAAATCATAGATAATAAAATTAGGTGGAAAAATATGGAACGTAATTTTAAAACAGATGATTATTACTATGATATAACAAGAAAGAATATAAAGAAGTTACGAAAGAAAAAAGGATTAACTCAACAAAGATTAGCTGATTTAACAGAATTATCAAGAGATTATATTTGTGATATTGAAAGTATGAAAAAACATAAATATTTTACAATTGCTACTTTAGGACGGATATCCGATGCTCTAAATACACCGATTGATCAATTTTTTCGTGATGATGAGGTAAAAGAAAACACAAAAGAAAAGGAATATGAACCTAGTCAATAATTTAAAATAAAATATCGGTGACTTTTTTTATTTTACCTCTAAAAATCTTACATAGTATTCTTCGTAAGTCATGTTATTTTCATATAAATAAGTAGCAATTTCTACTCCTAAATAACGATAATGCCACGGTTCTGAAGCACATCCTGTAATATGTTCTTTATTTTCTTTATATCTTAGAACAAAACCATATAAATGAGCGTTTTCCATCATCCAAGCATATTCCTTACTAGTTTTAAAAACATTTACATCACGTGCCTTAACATCAATTGCTAAGCCTGTTTGATGTTCTGAAAAACCTGCCTTAGTAACAAAGCGATTTACATAATTTGTTCCATATAATTCCTCATAAAATTGATATGTTCCTGCTTGGTCAGTAAAACTTCGGTATCCTGAATTCACCATTAAATGTAAATCCTCTTTTAAAGCATCTTTGGCCATTTTTATAAAAGCATCATAAGCAACCTTTTGTAACTTCTGATCATCATCTACCGCATAAGGCGATTCTACACTTACTAAATCAGGAGGAATAAAATCTTCTTTTAATTGATTAAATTTATTAACTAATATTGTCGTGCTATAAGAATTGATTATCGTAGGATTTTCATAAAAAGGTCGATCAAAACCAATATTTACTAATAAAACCGTCTCTTCTTCATCTTTTCGCTCTTCGATTTGATAATTAACATAGCGATCATAATTTTCTAATTTAGCAAAATCAATCGATAAAAAGGCTTTAATGTCTTCTGCTTTCTCATGAGTTAAAAACTTCTTTACTTCATCATTTGAGCCATGGGTTATAATCAAAGAAACTTCTATTTCACTATAACCTAAATCAAGTAATTGATGCACATTTTCAAAATAATCCTCATGTTCTACAAAAGGAATCTCTAAGTAACTTTCTAGATATTTTTTTTGAAATTCTTTTCTACTAAATGCCTTATCTATCGTTTCGTTATATCCAATTTTCTTAACCGTTTCAAGTTCTTTTTGCTTTAAAATCTCAACTGTTGCCTCCTTAGAATACTTTAGTTTTAGCAATTGATTTTCTAAATACATTCGGTAACCAAAGGGAATACAAGCAATAACTGCTAATAAAACAATTATCTTCAAAAGATTTTTATATATTTTTTTCAACTTTAATTTCTTCTTCATTCCTCTTCACCTACTTTAGAATCAGTATAACACGAATTTAAAATTTATGCTATAATATCCTTAGGTGATTATGATGCGAGCAATTGTTTTATCTGGAGGAGGTTCAAAAGGAGCTTATGAAATTGGTGTTTGGAAAGCGCTTAGAAAGTTACATATTTCCTATGATTTAGTAACAGGAACATCCGTTGGAGCATTAAACGCTGCTTTTATGGTCGAAGGAAATTATTTTAAGGCCAAGAGATTATGGAATACATTAAATTTTGGGTATTTGTTTAAAGAAAAAATTAATGAGGAAATATCTACTAAAGATTTAGTAAAATTATACGGGAAAAATATTCTTTTGCATGGAGGCATGGATGTTGAAAACTTAGAAAAGTTAATTAAAGAGTCAATTCATGTGAATCGTTTTTTCCAATCAAAAATAGATTTTGGTTTAATTACAGTAAATAGCAAAACACTAACTCCTTTAGAAATTAGAAAATTAGAAATCGAACCAGAACATCTTCATGATTACTTAATTGCATCTGCTACTTGTTTTCCTGCCTTTAAAAAGAAACAAATAAAAAAAGAAAAGTATATAGACGGTGGATATTATGATAATTTACCCATTAATTTAGCTCTAAAAATGGGAGCTAGTGAAATTATTGCTGTGGATTTAAAGGCAATTGGAATTAAACAAAAAATCATTGATGAAAATATTCCCATTACTTATATTACTCCAAGTAGTCCACTAGCAAATATGCTTGTATTTGATAAAATGGATGCAAAAAGAGGAATGCGATTAGGATATCTTGATACATTAAAGACTTTCAGTCGTTTAGAAGGAGAACGTTTTACTTTTAAAAAAGGCCAATTACAAAAGTATGAAGAAATTTATCAAAAGAAAATTATTGAATATTTAAAGGCTTTATTTAAAAAAAATGATGATTTATTACAAAATTTATTGAAATTAACGTTATATAAACGTATAAGTAGTGAAAAAAATAAGGACTTTTTTAAAACGATTCTTGAATCTTTAGGAGACTTGTTCCATTTAGATGATACTAAAATTTATACATTAGAAAAATATAATAGAGCTTTAATAGAGCAATTAAATAAAGAGGGAAATACTCATCAGAAAGAAATTAAAAAAAGTTTTAAGGAAGAAAAAATTACCAAGTGGTTAAATACAAAATGGATTATTATTTATATATATGAAAAGCTATTTATAGCAAAGCTTGATAAAGGGAATAAGGATTTATTAACGATAGCAACTTTAGTACCAAAGGAATTAATGCAAGCAATCTATTTATACTTGATTAGTTAGGAGCAATTTATGTCATTTATTTATAGCGATAGCAACAAACGTTACCATACTCTTGATTATTATTATAAACATAAATATAAGAAAAAGGTGTTTAAAGTAAGTTTAAATGCTAATTTTAGTTGTCCCAATAAAGATGGAACTAAAGGGATTGGCGGATGTATTTATTGTTCAAAGCTTGGAAGTGGGGATTTTGCGGGAAATCAAAATTTGGATTTAGTGACACAATTTAGAAAAGTGGAAAGTGTTATGCGAAAGAAGTGGCCTAACGCCTTAACTATTGGATACTTTCAAGCCAATACGAATACGTATGATACGGTTGAGCATTTAAAGGAAAAGTATGAGACAATTTTGAATTTAGATGGAGTTATTGGATTAAATATTGCTACTCGTCCAGATGCAATTAGCAAGGAATGTTTAGACTACTTGGAAGAATTATCAAAAAGAACTGATTTGGTAATTGAATTAGGATTACAAACAATTCATGAGAAAACTTCAAAGCTTATTAATCGTGGTCATGATTTAGCATGTTTTGATACAATGGTGAAAAAGTTACGACAAAGAAATATCGATGTTGTTGTACACATCATTAATGGTCTACCTTATGAGACGAAAGAAGATATGATTAAAACAATAAAGTATTTAAATAAAATGGATATTCAAGGGATAAAAATTCATATGTTACATATTTTATCGGATACTAAGTTAGCAATAATGTATCAAAAGGACAATTTTCCTGTCTTAACAAAAGAAGAATACGTTGATATTGTGTGTGATCAGTTAGAGTTTTTAAGACCTGAAATTGTTATCCACCGTATTACTGGGGATCCTAAAGTAGAAGATTTAATCGCTCCAACTTGGTTAATTAAAAAATTTGGTGTACTAAATGAAATCGATAAAGAAATGGCTAGACGTGATAGCTATCAAGGAAAAATGATAAAGTAAAAATACTAAGTAAAAAAACCTTAGTATTTTAATTTGATTATTTTAAAATCACAACTACTGGGCGCACTCCATGACCTGTTACATTAACTGCAGTATGACCTATGCTCCAATATGTACCATTGTACCAAGAAGATGTAGATGAATAGGCCGAACTTGTCCAATAAGCATAATTTTTCCCATCAACTATATTTACGCTGCCCCCATATGAAGTAGAATCGTGTAAATAATTATATGACCATACTGGACATGTTCTATTAGTGGCATACTCACATCCTAATGAAGATAATTCTTGTAATGTAATCAATCTAGCTTTAGCTGTTCGTGGTTCTAAAGTATAAAGATTTTTGGTACATGTTACTGTCTCTGAACACCCAGTATAGGCATTATCTTTAAACACTGTTGTTCCCAAAGCGTAAGTTTGATCAAGTACATTAATCCATTCAGCTGTTGCACTTTCTAATGCTGCTAAAGCTGTAAGAGGTCCTTTGGTATTATCAGTGTTAGAATTCCAAGCTATTCCTGATACAATATTTTCCCTTTGCTGTAAAGTTAGAGTATCTCCATTATCAGACATGAC
>CAOKBR010000016.1 GCA_948466735.1 uncultured Mycoplasmatota bacterium
TTTAACTGTAATAGAGATAAAGGAGTGATACTATGTTAGAAATAATTAATAGTAATATACACATCAATCGAGGAGATAAAGGTAGAGTACAATTAAAAATACCATTGGGAAATAATCTTTTTTATCAATTTAGAAAAGGTGATAAATTAGTTCTAAAAGTAAAAGAAAAGTATTCGGATAAAATTCCAAAACTAGAAAAAACATTAACAGTGCAAGAAGATTCTGATACTGTTGTTTTTGATTTCAACGAAGAAGATACAAAGAAAATGTGTGACTTAATAGATGAACCTCAAAATTTTGTTTATGACGTAGCCTTAAATGAAAATCAAACAATAATTGGATATGACCTATACGGAAAAAAAGAATTTATCGTTTATCCGGAGGGAGGAGAAGAAAATGAATAATTTAAATGGAAATATTCAAGTTTTTCCAAATGGAAAAGACGGCTTTTCGCCAATTGCAAATTTTGAGGAGCAAGAAGACGGAATCAATTTAAAAATTATTGATAAAGAAGGAGAAAAAAGTACATTTATAAGACATGGTAGAGATGGAATTAATGGTCACGACGGTCGCGACGGAATAGATGGAAGAACTCCGATTGCTGGTACAGACTTTTATACAGAAGCTGAAAAAGCAACATTTAAAAATAGAATAAAAGAAGAAATACTTAGTGAAAATAATTTTGCAACACAAGAAGATGTTGAGCAAATGATTAAACAAGCTACATGTTCACATCAATCGCCTGTTCCAAAAACAATTAAATTTGGAAAAAGAGATAAGTGTTGCAAACAAGAAACGAGATGTTTGGATTGTGATAAATTGATTAGTTCTACTGAACAAACAAATCATAGAATGGAATTTGTTAAGGATAATGGTTCATCCACAAAATATGAATGTCCTAATTGCGGATATGCTTACATTAAAGACAATGAAACTGACGAAATTATAAGAGAATATGAAAAAGATTATGGTAATTAATAGAGGTGTTGGTAGATGAAAATTGAAGTAGCAGTTTTATGTACATTAATCGGGGTAGCTATTAGCTTAGCTACCTTTTATCTTGCTAGGAAAAAAGAAACAAAAGAAGAATCAAAAAAAGACACTGAACAAATTGTTAGAATGGAAACAAAACTCGATGTAATCAAGCAGAATGTTGAAGAAATTCGATTGGATAACAAGGATTTTAGCAAAACAATTCATCAATTAAGTGAGAGAGTTACAGCTGTAGAGCAATCAGCAAAATCAGCTCATCATCGTATTGATCAATTGGAAGACTTGCACATGAAATAAAAAGGGAGGATAATTGTATGTTTAATTGGGATTTATTACAGCAATTGTTAATCGTAGCAATTGCTTTATCAAATATTACAAGTATGTTTGTACAAAAAACGAAAGGAATCTTTCCGAGCAAATGGATTCCTTTTTATAGTTTTGCAGTAAATATGCTATTATCTTTTGTGTTTTGTTTAACTTTTACAGAAGCAAGCATTTATCATTCTTTGTGGGTAGGATTGTTTGCATTTTTAGGTGCTGACACATTATATAAGACTTTAACTACACAAAAAAATGATTATCAAGGGCAAACAAAAAAGGTAGAAGATGAATACGAAGAAATTGAGGTCGATAGATAATGCAAAGAGCAATGTATCCAAGTCCATATATGAGGATTACAGCGGGTTTTGAGGCAGATTCACATAAAGGCACGTTTGCTCTTGATGATGCTGGAAGTGATTCGGGAATTGATATTATTCTAGCTCCTTTTGATTGCATGATAAAAAAAATATATGAGGCAGACGCAAACGAAGTATGGATTGAATCGCTATATCCAGTAAAATTCGCTGATGGAACAGAAGATTACATGACTATGATGTTTGTACACGATAACGATGTCTCAGATTTATGGATAGGAAAAACTTTTAAACAAGGCGAAAAGTTCTATGATGAAGGTAGCAAAGGCAGAGGTCAAGTAGGTACTTTTGGAAACCATGTTCATTTTGAATGTGGACGAGGTAAATTCGAGGGTAGTGGTTGGCACGCAAATGAATACGGTATTTGGATGATTAATAACGCAAAAAGACCTGATGAATGTTTGTGGATAGATGACTCGTACCACATTTTAGAAAAGTGGGGCTTCGACTGGAAAAAAGTTCCAAGCAAAAATTCGGAACAAGAAAGTGAACTAGAAAATTTAAAAAAAGAGAATGAATTATTGAAAAATGAAAACGAATCGTTAAAAAACGAAAATGCTCGATTAAAAACTGAAAACAGCAATCGTGGAAAAATAGTCTATGTTTGCAAAAAAAATGGCAAATACAAGATTAAACTCACTTTAAATGAAAATGAAAAAATAGTTATAGAAAAAGGTGCTCAATTATAGGGTACCTTCTTTTTTTTATATTTCAAATAAATCTCTTTCAATTTCTTCCCAACTTTTACTAAACTCTTCATTTTTAAAAGTTTCTTGCAAACCACTTAATTGTTGAAGTCTCAATAATTCATCTGCATCTAATCCTATATTTTTCATGATCCAAGTGTTACTCATTCCACTTTTTTTTAATTCATTTACTATATTTGCCATAAGCTCAATTGAATGTGAACCTCTTGCTCTATTGTGCCTGATTGTACTAGCCATTCTTTCTTCAATTGGTTTCTTTATTACTGATACGGGAAGCATACCTTTTTCCCTTTCGTATATATCACTATGATTTATCATAGTAGTATATCTATGATATCCATCTACTATTTCATATCTGTCTATATTTTCTAAATAATAACATACAATAGGCATTGTATATCCATCTTCTTTTATACTTTGATACAATAATTTCATTTCAGGCGGTGCTACATTGTTAGGGTTATATGAGTTTGCTTGAATCTTTTCGATGGGTACTTTTACCAAATTATAAACGGGACTCACAAAATCTTTTGCCATTTCTCAATACACCTCTTTCTTTTTTCTAACTCTTCTTTCGTTTGGGAAAAACCCATGTATTTACATAAATGATCATTTTTCAATATACATACACACATTCGTTTATATGTAGGTACACTTTTAAAGTCTTTTACATCTAGATCATCAGGGTAATTATTAAATGTTACTGGCTTATTGTTAGTATTATAGTTTGTTTGATTATGTATTTTAAATTCAACGTCATTACTTTTTAATTCAGTAATTGTTTTTTTAGACAGGCAACCGCCTTTTTCTTTCCAAAATTTTATAGATGTTTTAAATTTTTTTATATAATTATCTCTTGCTTCACAAGGTAATGTACTTAATAGGAATACTAAATATTGTTTCCAAGTAAAATTATTTGGTTTAGTAATGTTTTTCCATCCCATTGCAGTTGTTCCTCCGTAAATACCAGTAAAGTTAACGCCGTTTACTCTACTTACCATTTTTCCCCAATTATTAGCATCTATTATTTTATAATATTTTAATGTATCAGCAGCACAATCGTTAAAAGGACTAGCTACTCTCATATCTTCAATTTTCATACCAGCTTGATAATAAATATCATATAATTTGTTGTAATCATATTTAAATTTAGAATTGGCAATCCAAATATCGCGAGTATTCCAATCATATATAGGATACGCAACAAAATATTCATTTTTACATAATATATAATTTTTATTTTTATATGAATTTACTTTGTTTCTAGAGGTAATAGCGGATTGCCTGTTAAGACTTTCTTGAGCTCTAATGCCTATCAACACGCAAGTTTTTCCTTTTTTCCTTGAGGCGATCCATTCGCTAAAATTATCTTGTGCATCATAATCCCAACATTTATAGTCAAATTCACAATTAACTTGGTTTATTACGTAATCATAAATAGGCATATCTCTTACCCATATATTTTTTTTGCTCTTTTCCCATGGTATCCAGTAACTTTGGAACATTGAGGTACAGCATTGAGCTTTTACAGGAAGGCACAACCAATATTTTTCTATATTCATATTATCAAATGTTCTAGTAACATATTCTGTTGTATATTGGTATTGTGCTTCGTAATCTAAATGATAAAATGATAATCTATTTAATAAATCGTTTTGTTTTGCATAATCATAAGTCATATTTAACAATAATCCACTATCTTTACCACCTGAAAAAGCAATAACAATATTATCGAATTCATTAAATAAATATTTTATTCTATCGCTATATGCTTCATATACATTTTTATCTAAATAAATTTTAGCCATTCAAATTCTCCCTTCACTAATTTTTCTTTTATTATATCTTGTAGAGATTTTTTTTTATACAAATTATCAATAATTAATTTTGTTATTCCTAAATCAGTTAAAAAATATGTATATTTAATATCATTTTTTTGACCAATTCTTTTGATTCGATATTTCGCTTGTTGATTTTTAGCGTAATCAAAGTTAATACTTGAAAAAACTATTTCATTACAAAATTGTAAGTTGAGAGAGAAAGAACCAATTCCATATGTAATAATCAAAGGCTTACTATCATTTTTAAATTGATTAATTATTTCATTTCTATTTTTGGTTTGTCCTGTTATTATGTAGCAATCAATATGTTCTTTATAATAATTAATCTCTTTTAAGAAATTGCAAAATACTATTATTTGCTTATCATGTATATAATTTGCTACTTCTTTATTCTTTTCTTCATAAGTACTAGCAATAATATTTAAATTTGTAAGCATATTGATTATTGTATTAGAATTCATTGTCTCTAAGAATTCATTTATTTTTTTATCCTTTTCAATATAATAATCATTACTATTTAAATAAGGAATATATTTGTAACTAATATTTTCACTTTTATCAAATTCTAATTTGCATTCAAAGACATATGGTTGTATTAACTTGTTAAGATATTCTGCATTTACTTCGCTAAATTTGAAAAATGTATGTGCCTTTTGATGATATTTTTTATATTCAATTTTTTTAAAAAATGTGTTTAAAAATTCTTCCCTATTCATATTTAAAATTAACGGACTAAGAAAATACATTTGATTATATAAATCCCATTCATTTTTTGTTAATGGCGTACCATTTAAAATAAGTGCATATTCACATTTATTTCTTAATTGACACAACCTCTTGAATCGCTTGGTTTCATCGTTTTTTATAAATATGCTTTCATCTGCAATTATAAAACATTTTTTATTGTCTAAACTATGTAAAAGATTTAAATATTTAGTATCGCTAGAAGAAATTGTTTCATATCCTATAAGTTTGTAATCACAATTGATACCCCATTTGTCTATTTCGATTTTAATATTTTGTAGAGTGGAACAGGGAGCCACATAGATTAGTAAGTCGACTCTATTATAATTAACTAATTCTAATGCTACTCTCGTTTTCCCTGTACCCATTTCCATAAATAATGCACTAACTTTTAACTTGGTAAACCTATTAAAAGCTTCTAATTGTTGATTATTCATTTTTTAATTCCTCAGCTATTTCAATATTTTTATCAACTTTTACAGGTTCGGTAATATAGAGATATGTTTCGTTTGATTTTTCTCTAGTGCAGTCACTCATACAATCAAATTCCTTTTCAAATTCTTCTACATCAATTTCTATTTTATCGATAATTTTATTGTGATTATATTTGCTGTTACTATATTTTATCAATGTGAAGATAAAGTCATTTGTATAACTAATAGATATAGCATAATCATTATTACCATCTCGTACTAATTTATTAGTATGCCAAAACGAATATCCGTTGTATTTTCCTTTTTGTGGCATTTTAATTAATGTAGCTTTAATTGTTTTAACTTTAATATTTTGTGTATTAATATTGATGCTTTTCCACATATATTTATTTCCTTCTGATTTGCTCAAAGTATTGTAAACTTTTGTAACTATCAAGATTTTTAAAGTTTTCAAAGGTCTTTTGTATTTCTAACTGTTCTTTTTTCTTTAGTTGATTATAAGGTATATAATTAATATAATTGCTAAATTCTTCTATTTCTACCTTTTTAAGGCTTAAAATTAAATCAGTTCTTTCTTCCAAATGAGAGTTTAATATAATTTGAAATTTCATTTTTTCAATATTATTAGCAAAATCACTTTCAATTTTATTTTTATTGTTTAATAGCCATTCTATATCATTTTCAAAATAGTAATCATAAAATTTATTATCTATGCGTTTATTAAGCAAAATACCAGCCTTTTCATTTAATTGATTAATTAAGTGTAATTCATTAATTTTCATTTCATTTTTCCTCTTTTCTATTATCTTATTTTGGTTTTCAAATAATTTTAATGCGTTTTCTAAAGTTGCTTCGATAAAATCTTCGTCTTCGTCGATTTTGGTTTCTGGATTAAAAAGTAAATCTTCCTCATAGAATGAATATCTTGTAAAATAATTATCTCCAATTTTGTAAACAAGATAACAAGTATAATCTTTTCCAAATTTTTTGATGTGATTTTTTAGAATTGTAAAGAAGTCTTTGCAACCATAATTAATAATTTCTTCTGGTGTATCATCAATTTCCTTTTTATATAATTCAATTAGACACGAATTTATCCTTTCCCATGTTTCATCTGATCCAACACGTACTCCTTGCTCTATTTGCTGAATTGCAAATGGAGATAAACCAATCTTTGTAGCAAGTTCTCTTTGAGTTAAATTTAGTTTTTCTCTTTGTTCTTTCAACCATTTAGCATTTTTCATTTTTTTAATTCCTTTCTTCATAAATTTTTATTTGACTTTTTCAACCATTTAGATTATAATCAATAGCAGGAAAGGGCTAACGCCACTTTCTGCTAATAGTGACCTTCTTAGTTTTGATTTTTCGAAGAGTTTCAACTTTGAAGGTTACTCTAATCTTGAAAAACCTAAATGATAGTCTCATATATCTCACCTCCTTACATATATAAGTATAGCATATGTCAGTCAGTCAGTCAATACTTTTTTCAAAAAAAGTTATTTTTTTTAACATTTTTTTAAAATCCTTATAAATAAAAGAAAAAGTAGTAATTAAAAAATAAAATTTATATGAATTTACCTTTTTTAATAAAAATTTTGCCTAAAAAAGGGATTTTCCTCTAAGGCAAAATTCCTTTTTACGAAGTTTTTCTGGAGTTAAAAAGGCAAATTGTTCATTTGCACACATTCTTTTTTTATGCTTTAATGGTGGCGAAAGGAGAGATAATATGAACTATGTAATTAGAGATGAGCAAGCTATTAAAGACTTTTGCAATGCTCATAGCATACCTTCCGAGAATATCTTTTGTGTAATTATTCGCAAAGATGGAAGCTTTTCAATAAATGGAAATCGACCTGTTCATCGATAAAAAAATTGACAGATTTTTAGATTAATGCTATAGTTAAATTGTTTTTTATTGACAATACCTCAAATGAAAAATAGAAAACGACTGAGGTTTAAAAACCTCTTTTTTATTTTGTGTAGCAACTACAATAAACCGTCTGGAATATTGTGCAAAGTGATAGATGAAATCAACATAATACATCGCTTCATACTACTTTTTTCTTTTTTACTTCCCTTATTAAATTTTCTATCCTGAATATCATAAATTTTATCTCCGACAAATAAAAGTAACCCACCAAAAATAAAACCTATAGTAACAATCAACCAAGGAATCATTTTTAAACTTTCCGCCATTTCTATTGCAGGTGCTAAAAGAGATAAAAACGATGCTGCAATCATTACTCCAGCTGCAAAACCTAACATACTATCCATAATACTTTTATTAATCTTTTTAAAGAAAAAGACAATACTAGCACCAAGTGCTGTAACTGACCAGGTGAAAAGTGTGGCAATAAATGCTTGCATTACTGGGGATAGAGTTTCAAAAAATTCAATCATTTACATCTTCCTCCTACTATAATAAATTATGATGTTCCTAGATTATCGTATAGGCTAAGGTCATAGAGTTTAATATTTAGAAAGAATTTTCATATATTAAAAATAGGTGAAGTAAATGTTAAAACGATATTATGTAACCATTTTTTTCTTTTTGCTAACCATTTTTTTTGCCATTTTAACAGTAACAGCAAGTGAAGTGGAACTTCCTTTATTAGGAATTGTTATTTCAATAGACGCTGGACACGGTGGTAGAGACCCTGGAACGATGTATGGAAATATTTATGAGAAAGATATAAACTTAGAAATTGCTAAAAAATTAGAAGCACAATTATTAAGTAAAGGTGCAATCGTTTACCAAGTACGAGAAGACGACGTTGATTTTTCAAGTGATTATGACAAAAGAAAAAAACGAAGTGATCTTCTTCGTCGAATTAAAAAAATTGAAGATGTAAATAGTGATTTGTATTTATCCATTCATATTAACTGGTATGATAATCCATCTTACCATGGGGCAGAAGTTCTATATTATGATAGTTTACCTCAAAATAAAATTATTGGAGACTACATCATGGAAGAATTTATTAAGACTTTAGGAAGTACCCGTCACTTAACTCCTACTGATTTGTATATGTATCAAACTATTAAAATTCCAGGAGTATTAATCGAATGTGGCTTTTTATCTAATCCTAGTGAGCGAGCAAAACTACTTGATCCAACGTATCAAGAAACACTAGCTAAGACAATTACTTCTGCAATCGTTCGTTATTATACTTAAGCATAGTAGCACTTGGAAAATAATACTTTATGATTTGCTGATACGTGTATCCACGATTTCCAAGTTCACTAGCACCATACTGACTAAGTCCTAAATTATTCAAATCTCCTCTAGTAGTAATAACAATATAATTATCAATAAATTGAATGGTAAAATCATCAGAACGTAAGCCAAGAAGTTGAGCAAAAATCTTACCATCTAAAATATTTTCCCCAATTTTAATCTTTTTCACTTTATGTGTTTGCGATACTTCTAAAATTTCACAATTTTTAATATCAATCACTGGAACATTTAAAAGTTTACTGATATTTTCAACACTATCGTAAATCACTTCTTGATAAAAAGGAGAATCTAAATCCCATTTACTTACAACACTAGTAGTAGAAATATCATTAGGAATTTTTTCCGTAAATCCATTATTAGTAAGATGAAAATAAGGATTAATGCATCGATTTTGATATACCAAATATTCTCCTTTTGTTAAAGATATAGCTTCGTTGATTTTATTTGCATATTCATGATATTGTTTTGTCCACACAAATTTATAAAAATTAGGATGAACATATTTTTGAAAAGCATTATCATTATCAATATAACCTAACTCTAACATTTGCTTTATCGCATAAGTTCTTGATAAAACAGCTTGAGCTTTTAAACTTTCTAAGTGAAAGAATGGATAAATCTCATGAGATAAAACTCCTTTTAAATAATTATCCATCGACATTTTAATTGTTTTCCTATCGTCTTGACGTAAAACTATTTCGTCTAAATTCAGGTTAATTTCATGTTGATAGTCAAAACTAGCAATAATGATTCCATTAATTACAATATAAATTTTGTTCCCATGAAATTTAATTCCCTTATTTTGAATATAGTGCTTAATCTTTTTTTTGGTTTCTATTTTAGGCTTATGTTCTATATCTTTTCCAAACTCTTCATTCGGTAGGATATAAAGAAAAAGTGCTAATTCATTATTGTATTCTTTTATTTCATATCGATAAAACATATCATCACCATTTATATTGTTTCCTATAATTTAAATTTCATGTAGAAAATATGTATTTTGATTACATAATTTTTTCACGAAAATTTGATACTTTTCATAAAGAAAGTATGATATAATTTATTCTAGGTGAGACTTATGATTGAAAAACAATTTAAAAATTTAAATGAGCAGATTGATATTTTGCGTTATAAAGGTCTTACTATTCATGATGAGAATTATGCCAAAGAAGTGTTGTTTCGAGAAAATTATTTCTTTTTAAATGGTTATCGACATTTATTTATGAAGTCATCTAGTAATAAGAAATTTATTGATGGGACGACTTTTGAAGAATTGTATAGTTTGTTTCTTTTTGATCGACAATTTCGAAATATTATTTTTAAAAATTTGTTAATTATTGAAAATAATTTAAAATCGATTTTGTCTTATCAATTATCTAAGAAGTATGGATATAAGGAAAATGATTATTTAAAGAATAAGAATTTTACAACGGATCCAACTAGACAACGACAAGTGAATGATTTAATTAAAAAGATGAAAAGACAAGTTAGAATTAATGGATCGCAGCATACAGCAACGATGCATTATATTACGAATTATGGTTATGTTCCTTTATGGATATTGGTAAAAGTTTTGTCTTTTGGGATTGTCAGTGAATTATATTCGATACTAAAAAAGGAAGATCAGTTAGATATTGCTAATATTTATAACTTAGAAATTGAAGAAGTAGCAAATTATTTATCCATGTTATCAAACTATCGGAATTTGTGTGCTCATGAGGATATTTTGTTTGAGAATAAAACGCAAAGGATGATTGGGGATACGCTTTTTCATCAATTATTAGAAATTCCTAAGATGGATGGGGAATATATTTATGGAAAGAATGACTTATTTGCCTTAATTATCATGATGAAACAATTATTAAAGTACGATGAATTTAATGATATGTGTATTGAACTAAATCGTATTATTGAAAATTTAAAGTATAACCTAAAATCAATTCCAGTAGAGAAAGTGTTAGATAGAATGGGCTTTCCTACTAACTGGAGTGATTTAGCGACAATAAGAAAGAGAGTGGAAATGTGAAATCAAAAGCGACGATGATGTTAACGATTGTGGTATCTTTTATAATTGGAGGAATTTTTACTTATTCTATTATAGGTCAACCGTATAAAGCGCCATCAACGAATGGAAATGGCGTATGTTATACGCAGTGTACGAATAAGGTACAAATTGATGAAAAGGGAATTAGTGAGTCAGTAAATAAAATTTATGATGCGGTAGTGTTGATTGAAAACTATAAAAATGGTCAATTAAGTTCAACAGGAACAGGTTTTGTGTATAAAGTAGATGATAAGTATGGCTATATTATGACAAATCAACATGTAGTATCTGGAGCTAGTGAGATAAAGCTTTATTTATCGAATGGGGAAGAAATTGACGGAACTATTTTAGGTGGAGATACGTATTTGGATCTTGCTATTGTTAGAATGGATAAGGAAAAGGTTTTAAAAGTAGCAGAAATTGGAAATAGTACGAATTCTTCTTTAGGGGATACTGTGTTTACAGTAGGAAATCCTTTAGGAAAAACGTATCATAATAGTGTATCGCGCGGAACTTTATCTGGACTAGATCGATTAGTATCAGTTAGTACAAGTGGTAGTAGTGATGACTGGATTATGAAAGTGTTACAAACTGATGCAGCAGTAAATCCAGGAAATAGCGGTGGTCCATTAGTAAATTCAAATGGTGAAGTCATTGGTGTAATTTCCTTAAAGTTAGTTGAAGATCAAATTGAAGGTATGGGCTTTGCGATTCCTATTGAATTTGCAATGAGTCATGTGGATACATTAGAGCAAGGAAAAGCCATTGAACGTCCGATGTTAGGAATTAGTATGTTAAATGTTGGAGCAGATGCTTTCCAATTATATCAAAATGGAATTATGTTAGATCAAAGTATTACCTCAGGTGTTGTGGTTGTTAGCATTCAAGAAAATTCTGGGGCAAGCCGTTCTGATTTGAAGAAGGGTGATGTAATTACTAAGATTAATGGGGAAGTAGTAACCAATGCGGCAACGCTTCGTTATGAGTTATATAAAAATAACATTGGAGATACGATTGAAGTTACTTATATTCGCGGAAAAGAAGAATTGAAGACGAAGATTACTTTAACTAAAAATGATCAAAACTAAAAAAATGGAGACGATTGAGGAAACTCGTCGTTTTTCTTTACAAAAGTAATAGAAAAATTTGGCTTTTTTTGTTATAATACAAATAAATTTTAAGGAATAAAGTTGTTTGTAAAAATACTAAGGTAGTAATTACCAATGGTTCTTTTAATAAAAGTAGCTCTTTCTTTTTTGGTGTGAGGTGTTAAGAAATGAAGAAAAATTATATTAAAAATATGTTAGGAATAATTTCTTATAACTTTAAAACATTAATCAAGTTTGAGATGATTTTTAAATTGCTACTTTCATGGGTGTTTATGCCTTTAGCATTATTTGCTTTTCATTTTTCGATGAAAATAACGGGATATTCTTATTTAACTTTAGAAAATATTTTAGACTTTCTTATGAATCCGTTGACCATTTTGTTGTTATTTATTGATGTAATATTTTTGACAATGGTGACTTTATTTGATGTTAGTACTTTAATTGTTATTTTTGATGAAGCATATCATAAGCATAAGATTGATAGTGTATCAGCAATGAAGATATCATTAAATCAATGTAGAAAAGTTTTAAGACCCAGGAATATTTCAATAGTTTTTTTGATTATGTTTTTAATTCCTTTTTTAAATATTGGTTTAGGGTCAAATGTAATTTCATCCATCAAAATTCCTGAATTTATTTTAGATTATATTAAATCGAATTCTACGTTATCTATCCTTTTTGTTATGGTCTACTTCTTTTTATCTTTTACTTTATTAAAATGGATTTATTCAATTCATTATATGATTTTAGAGGAAGATGATTTTAAAGAGGCAAGAAAAAAAAGTAAAAATTTAATGAAGGGAAATATGCTTAAAAGTCAGTTAAAAATGTTTATGGTGCAATTTTTGATTGCTCTATTCTATCTATTTTTTCTATTTTTAGGAATTTTTGTTATTATTTGGTTATATCAATTGGGGACGAAAGAGGTAGTAAAAAGTGTGTTGATTACGATAGTTTGGCTGTTTATTTTTATTTTTTTTACCATATCCACTATTGTTTCGACTTCAGTTAGTTATGCGATGATTAGCGCTTTATTTTATCAAAGTAAATTAAAAAGGAACGAAAAAATATGTTCATTAAAGAAAAAGAAAAATGAGAAATTGATAGTAAAAAGGAGAAAAATTTTGCTAAAATTAGCTGGGATTGTTATTATGATTTTATCCTTAGTTGGTGGAAGTATGTTGACTTATCAAATTGTAACAGGAAAAGTCAATTTGAGCATTGAATTTATTCGAAAAATGGAAATTACGGCGCATCGTGGCGCAAGTGTTTCTTATCCAGAAAATACGATGTTAGCGTTTAGAAAAGCAAAGGAATTACGAGCAGATTGGATAGAATTAGATGTTCAGCAAACTAAGGATAGACAAATTGTGGTGGCACATGATGCTAATTTATTAAGAGTAACTGGAATAAATCAGAATATTATTGATTTAGAATATGCGGAAATAGAAAAATTAGATGCAGGGAGTTTTTTAAATGAAGAATTTAAGGATGCGAAAATTCCATTGTTAAAGGAAGTTGTTTCTTTTGCAAAGGAGAATAAGATCCGTTTAAACATTGAGTTAAAACCAACGGGAAGGGAGGATAATTTTGAACAAAATGTACTTGATATTATTAATGAATATGATTATAAAGATGGTTGTGTGATTACATCTCAAGTATATCAAGTACTAGAAAATGTGAAAAAAATTGATTCTAGTTTTAAAACAGTGTATGTAATGAGTATTGCTATTGGAAATATAACAGAATTGACGTATGCTGATGCATTTAGTGTGGAAGCAAGTAACGTGAATCAAAGTTTAGTACGTATGGTTCATCATGATGGAAAAGAAATATTAGCATGGACAGTGAATACGGAAGAGGGCATTACTAAAATGATTGATATGGGTGTAGATAATATTGTTACTGATAATATTTCTCTAGGAAAAGAATTAGTTGAAAAAAGTAGGCATAGTAACTTAATTAACGAACTTCTAAAAATTTTGCAGTAGCAAGCTATCGCTTTTCTTTTTATCTGTGGTAGTCAAATCTTTAATTTATGATAAAGACTAATTTAAAAATAAAAGTACTTTTAATTACTTAAGTTAATGATTGTGACAGTAGATGTATTAAAAATCAAGGTATCATATATGAAATAATTACGTCTTACGAAACAGAAATGTTGTAAATTCATTGAAATAACACTTTTTTAGTGGACATTTATCCTTTATTTTCATATTGATATAATAAAGGAGTGATAAATATGGATGAATTTGATTCTTCTTTAAGAGCTGCCGTAAAAGGGGTTGTTGTTGATGCGGGACACGGTGGAAGTGATCCAGGTGCGGTATCTGGTGGATTAAGGGAAAAAGATTTTACTTTGGAAGCTGCAAGATATATGTATAATCGTCTTAAACAGTTAGGAATTCCAACAGTGATTACTAGAGATACTGATAGAACGTTAACAAGAGATGAGAGAGTTTCCACCATGGTTGATAGCTTTGGCAATGGTGCTGATGTGTTGAAGGGGCTGAAGTTTACTATCCGCTTAGAGATAATGGCGTTTTAGCAGGTATGATTTTAGATGAAATTGGTAAGGAAGGGCAAATTAAACGTGGAACTTTTCAACGAAGATTACCAGAAGATCCTAGTAAAGACTATTATTATATTCATCGCCTAACGCCAAATACAACATCCCTACTTTTAGAGTATGGTTACATTGATAATCCAAGGGATGTTGCTAAATTGCAAGCTAATTTATTAAACTATGTAGAAGCCGTTGTTAGAGCAGTCGCAGACTATGCTGGGGTAACTTATACGCCGCCTAGTAATCAGCAACAAGGAACTTACGTGGTAAAAAGTGGCGATACATTGTATAAAATTGCTAATCAATTTAACACGAGTGTAAACGCCCTTAAAAGTTTAAATAATTTAATGACAGATGTATTACAAATTGGTCAAGTATTACAGTTGCCAAGTAGTACGTCAACACCTACACCTGTTAGTTATACTGTTCAAAATGGTGATAGTTTATGGTCAATTGCTAACCGTTTTGGTACTACGCCAGCAGAAATTAGAACCTTAAATAATTTATCTAGTAATATTATTTACATTGGACAGGAACTTTTAATTCCAGGAAGTACAACGGGGGATACCACAGATCAGCCAAGTGGTTCAAATACTTATACAGTGAAATTAAATGATAGTTTGTATAAGATTGCTAGTCAGTATGGTATAAGTGTACAAGATTTGATGCAGGCGAACAATTTAACGTCCCCTTTGATTCAAGTAGGTCAAGTTTTAGTAATTCCAGGTGTTAGTGAAGAAAAATCTTATACTGTTCAACGGGGGGATAGTCTATGGGCAATTGCCAATCGTTTTAACACAACAGTAAATGCAATAAGACAAAGAAATAATCTTACAACTGATGTACTTCAACCTGGCCAAACTTTAATTATTCCTTAGGAAGAAGATCGTTTCTTCTTTTTTTGCAAAACGGAATTTGAAAATTTATCTAAAAAATAATAAGAAATAAACCATTTCTGTGATAAAAAAATTATCAAATACAACAAAAAAGGAGTAATTATGAATAATAAGTTAAACAATATGTGAATGAATTTTTGAAAAATACAGATGCCAAAGATGTAGAAGAAGTAAATGAAAAATTACAAGAATTTATTCAAAAATACAACAATAACCAAATAAAATATGAAACAACACTACTAGATGATGCCTATGAATTATTGGAAAAGGCAAACCAAGCCAAAATCGCAAAAGGAGCCTTAAAATTAGCAAAGCAAGTATTTGATACTTCGAACGAATGTTTTGATGCTATTCTTTTTCAAGTAGAATATGAAGATGATCCTTTGATAAGGGAAAAAAGTTAGATGATGGTTTAGAGTTTGAGAAAAAAACGATTGACTCAAACAGGATATTTTGCTAAAGAAAATATAGGATGTTTTTATGGCATTTTTGAAACTAGGCCTTATATTAGAGGACTATATGAAAATGATAATACGGGTGCTAGATATTTTTTGATGGCGATATATGCTTATTTAGAAGAAGAAAAAGAAATATTGGAACTTTATAAAAAATATCTAGAAGAAAATTTTGGAATGTTATATTCTTTATTTGTTCTTTACTATAAATTAGGGAATGAGAAAAAGGCTAATGCCTATTTAAAACGAGCAAATAAAGCCAATCCTAGTTTAATTAAATTTTTTAAAGGAACTTTGACGGATAAGGATAAAGCACACCATGATTATTATCAAATAGGAACGGCTTCAGAAATTATGATGTATTATACTAATTATGTATTCTTAACTGATACGATACCAACGATTGAGTATTATATATTAGAAAAATTTAAAATCAAGTAAAAAAATTGAAAATAAATAAAGCAGGAGGAATCCTTGCTTTTTATGTGGGAAAAATTGTTAAAAATATTTCAAAAATATAGATAAAATATGTCAATTATAAGAATATTTTGTTATAATGTAATTGTGGATGAAAAAAGAGCAAAAAAAAGAACAGACTAACTGTTCGAACACATAATGTGAGCATTTAGGCTTAAAGCTTTATTTTAACTCTCTATGTCATCTTAAATGGTATTAAGACAATTACATAATACCATGTATAGGAGGTATTGTCAATTGAATAGTTCAGAAAAAGTCAAAAAATACAATATAGGTTTGGATATTGGAACAACAACGGTTGGATGGGCAGTAGTAGAAGAAAACACTCAAAAAGTCATTAAAAAGGGAGAAGCAAGAAAAGCCCTTTGGGGAGTGAGTTTGTTTGAAGAAGCAAAAACAGCAGAGAAAACTCGATCTTTTAGAGGAACAAGGCGTCGCTATGATAGACGAAGAGAGAGAATAAACTTATTGCAAAGTGAGTTTTTAGAAGAAATAAATAAAGTTGATCAAAACTTTTTTCAAAAATTAAAAGAGTCTAAATATCAAGAAGATGATACAGTAAATAAATCAATTATTTTAAGTGCAGCTGAAAAGAAAAAAGCAAAAGAGTATAATAATAAGTATAAAACAATTTTTCATTTAAGAAGTAGATTGATTCACGATTCGTCAAAAGAAGATATTCGTTTAGTGTATTTAGCAATTCATCATATGATTAAGTATCGTGGAAACTTTTTATATAATGTTGAAAATTTGAATACAAATAAATTAGATTTAACCGATAGATTAAAAAGTGCTTTTGATTCATTAATGGATTTAGCATCAAATCTTAATATTATGGAAAATTATGAAAAAGTCGTTTCTATAGAAGAAATTACGAAAGCAATAATGAATCCTAGTAAAAATGATATAAAAGTTAAGGTGAAAGAATTATTAGTAAATCTTTCCGATAATAAAAACTTTGGTAGTGAATTTGGTAAACTAGTAGTAGGAAACAAATTTAGTTTAAAAAAATTATTTATGCTAGAAGAATTGGAAAAAGATATTAGCATAAGTTTTGATGGAACAGACTTTGAGGATAAATATGATGAGTTAGAAAATACCTTAGGAGATGCTATTGAAGTTATTAGTGTTTTAAAAGAGTTATATGACACGATTTTTCTTAAGAAATTATTTAAGGGAAAAGCAACTTCATCATTATCAGATTTAATGGTGGAGCGGTATAATGTTCATAAGGAAGATTTGCAATTTTTAAAACAATTATTTGATAAAGATAGAAAGTTATATAATCAATTATTTAGAACAAAAGAAAAAGCTTGCATCTATGAGCAATATATCCATAATCAATTGACATATGAAGACTTTATAAAAGGGTTGAAAAGGTTGTTAGAAAATATTTCTGATATTAGTATTAACGATGATTTAAGAGATAAGTACACAAGAGAAATTCAACCAAGAATGGATAATGGAGAATTTTTACCAAGAATTACAGATTTAGAAAATGGTAAGTATCCTTATCAATTAAATAAAGATGAACTAGAAAAAATTATTGAAAATCAAGGAAAATATTACCCTTTCTTAAAAGATAAAATAAATGATGAATATAAAATAGTGAAACTGTTAAAATTTAGAATTCCATATTATGTAGGCCCCCTTGTTTCTAGTGATAAAAGTCGATTTGCTTGGATGGAAAGAAAAATTGATAAGGTAAAAATAACTCCATATAATTTTGATGAGGTTATTGATAAAGAAACTACGGCAGAAAAATTTATTAAAAGAATGGTTTCTCATTGTACTTATTTATTAAATGAATTTGCGTTACCTAATCATTCTATTTTATATTCTAAATATAAAGTGATGAATGAGCTTAAACAAATTAGAATTAATGGGACAAAATTGAGTGATTTGAATACTAAGTTACCTAATAAAATTATGGAAGAGTTATTCATGAAAACCAATGGCTCTATTACAGATAAGAAGTTTAAGGAATATTTATATTACTCTAATGAGTTGACGATGTATGAAAATGATTTAATTATAACGGGCTATTCAGCAGATGGTAAGTTTGCTAATAATATGCAATCTTATGTAGATTTCTTTGGTAAAAAGGGAATATTTGAAAATACTTCGTATAATGAAAATGATGCCGATGAGATTATTGAATGGATTACCATTTTTGAGGATAGAGATATTTTAGAAAAGAAAGTTCGTAAAAATTATTCTTTATTAAGTGATACTCAAGTGAAAAAGATATTAAGTAGAAAGTATAGTGGTTGGGGCAGTCTATCTAAAAAGTTATTAACAGAGCTTACCATTAAAGATAAAAAGTCAAATATTTCTAAAAATATTATGACTTTAATGGAAGAAACTGATGAAAATTTCATGCAAATTATCAATAATGATGAATATGATTTTCAAAAGTTAATTAAAGAAAATAATGTATTAAAGGATACAAACAAAATAAATTATGACTTAGTAAAAGACTTAGCAACTTCACCTGCTACTAAAAAAGGAATTTACCAAGCTTTGAAAGTTATTGAAGAGATAATTGATTATATTGGATATGAACCAGAAAACATTATGATTGAAATGGCTCGCGGTGAGGATAAGAAAAAGGCACGAAAAGATGATAAGAAAAAGTATCTTCAAAAACTTTATCAAACGATGAAAGAAGAAAATAGAATTGATGATTTTGATAATTATGATGCAATGAGTAAGAAATTAAATAAAGTTGACAATATAGATAGTGAAAAATTATTCTTGTATTTTATTCAAGAAGGTAAGTGCTTATATTCTGGAGAACCATTGAATATTGAAGACTTGAATAGTGCTGAGTATGAGGTTGATCATATTTTACCAAGAACATTGATTAAGGATGATTCAATTGATAATAAAGCTTTAGTTTATCGAAAATATAATCAGAAAAAAGCAGCAAGCTTTGTGCTACCTAGTGAATATCGAACAGGATATATGAAAAAATGGTGGAGTCATCTTAAGAAAAATGGATTAATATCAGCAAAAAAGTTTGATCGCTTGATTAGAGATTCTTATAAAGATGAGGATATTCAAGGCTTTATTAACCGTCAATTGGTAGAAACTAGACAAATTACTAAGCATGTTGCCAATATTATTAGTAACTTCTATAAAAAAACAAATGTTATTTATTTGAAAGCCAATTTATCCCACAATTATCGAGAAAGATATGAGTTATTTAAGTTTAGAGAAATTAATGACTACCATCATGCTCACGATGCATATTTAGCTGCAGTTTTAGGAGAATACAAAGAAAAGTTCATGAAAAAGGATATTAACTTTGTTATGGTAAAAGAAATGAACGATAGGTTGAGGTCTTTAGGAAATTATAAGCAATTAAGATATGGTTTTGTAATCAATAGTTTAGATGAACAAGTTAGTGATATTGTTACAGAAATTTCTAAAAGTATGATAAATAAAGATACTGGTGAGGTATTGTTTGATGCCAAAAGGTTTAATAAACAAGTTGAAAAAACACTTTACCGAAATGATATTTTGGTAAGTAGAAAAACAGAAATAAGGACAGGAAAGTTATATAAGGAAACAATTTATCCAAAAGGTATTGGAACTATTCCTGTAAAAGAGAATATGCCAACTAATTTATACGGTGGTTATTCTAATGTAGAAACTTCTTATTTAGTTTTAGTAAGATATGGAAAAAAGAAAAAATTAATTGGAATACCTTTAGAAATAGCGTTGAAATCAAAGAAAGATATAAACAAAAAATATAGTTTTATAAAGGAACAATTAAATGATATTGATGACATAGAAGTAATAAAAGATTTTATTCCTTATGAAACGTTAATTAATTACAAAGGTCAAAAAGTTCATATTAAAGGATATAGTATTTCTCATAAAAATTGTGAGGTTTCTAATGCATTGCAATTAAAATTACCTTCTAATAAAGCAAAAGAGTGGAAATATGTATTAAATAAGGTTTTAAATAAAAAAAATATTCCTATAGTAAATGATATTCCTATTGTTAGTGATGAGTTATTAAATGAAACAATGAAAAAAATTATTTTATATTTGTATGAACAAAAGAAAAATTACCCTTTATTTGAAAGTGAAATAACGAAGATAGAAGAAAAGATTAATTTCAATGAAATGAATATTGATGAATTAGAAAAAATAATAGTTCAATTATTTACTATATACCATTGTAATAGTGTAAACGGAAATTTAAAAGATTTTGGTTTGGGTGATAGAATTGGTCGATTATTTAGTAAAACTATTGATAGTGGAATAATAATTTCAACTTCTATTACTGGAATAAAGGAAAGCAAATATGAGTTTTAGGACAGTTGTAATTACAAAGCAATCTAAGATAAGTTATAAAAATCGGTTTTTGGTAGTAAAACAGGATAGTGATGAGAAGTATGTTCATTTATCAGAAATAGATACAATAATAGTAGATTCTATATCAGTATCTATTTCTACTTATCTTTTAAAAGAATTATCTGACAATAAGATAAACATTATTTTTTGTGATGAAAAACATAATCCATTTGGGGAATTATCTTCTTATTATTCTAGGCATAATACAAGTAAAAAAATTAAAGAACAAATTACTTGGACACAAAAGAAAAAAGATCAACTTTGGGAAAAAATAGTAAAAAATAAAATCACAAATCAAGCGCTATTACTAAAAAAAGTTAAATCTAAACAATATGATTTGGTATTAAGTTATATCGATGAAGTGGTTAGTGGTGATAAAACAAATCGAGAGGGGCATTCTGCTAAAGTATATTTTAATGCTCTATTTGGAAATAAGTTTGTTAGAAATAGTGACGATGATATTAATGCGGCATTAAATTATGGTTATGCAGTTTTATTATCAACGATTAATAAAGAGATTGTTAGTAATGGGTATTTAACACAACTAGGAATTCATCATAAAAATGAGTTTAATGAATTTAATCTAACTTGTGATTTAATGGAACCATTTCGAATGATAATTGATCATTTTGTCTATTATAATAAGGATAGGAAATTAGATACTAATTATAAATTGGATATTGTTAATATTTTTAATGGAATATATAAATATTGTGGAAAAAAGTATGTGCTTAAAGATATTATAAAAATGTTTGTAAAGTCAACGTTAGAATCAATAAATGATTTGACTAGATATAAGGATTTTATATATGATGAGAGATAGAGTAATGAGGACAATAGTATTTTTTGATTTGCCAAATATTTATGCTAAAGATAAAAGAAATTATCTTTTGTTTCGAAAGTTTTTAATTAATGAAGGATTTCTTATGATGCAAGAGTCAGTATATTCTAAAATCGTGATGAATTCTCAACAATCTGAGCTATTAGTGGAGCGAATAAGAAAAAAATCTCCAAAAAAGGGATTAATTCAGGTATTAACAATTACTGAAAAACAGTATGCAGAAATTGAGTTTATTATTGGGGAGAGTAATACTAAGATTGTTAATAGTGAAGATAGGTTGGTAGTGCTATGAATTTAAGAATTGATTATATTGATAATTTGATAAATATTGGTAATGAGTTTGTAACCGTGTTAGAAGTAGAAAATAAAAAATATTTTTATCGCATGGTAAAAGATTTACGCGATATAGAGAAAAACGGTTTTGCTGAAAATGTTACTATTTTTGATGATAAGGAAAAAGAAGTAAGCGCTAATGGAAAGATAAAAGTATATGTGGATTATTTTGATCTAGGATTAGAATCGAAAAAGGTAATAAATGAATTAAATAAGTATGTTTTTAATAATATTGAACAAGAAGATAGTCAGCTTATAAAGAAACATTATAAAAAAATAGTGGACTTATGTAAAAAAATAATGAATCATATTGATGTACCATTAAAAATTGAGGATGACAGCAGTGTAGATTCTTTAATAAAACTATTGAAAATTGGAGTAGAGATGCGTGATGATTTATTAAATAATTTGTTATTGCTTATGGATTTGGAAAATATGTTACAGCTTGGAGATATTTTAGTATTTATTAATTTAAAACAATATTTAAATGTATCAGAGTTAAAAGAATTGTATAAATATTCTAAATATAAACAGGTGAATATTTTATTAATTGATTCTCAGTGCTATGGTACTACACAAGAGTATGAAAAAAAGATAATAATAGATGAAAATTTAGAGGAATTTGTGTTATAATTTAAGCAAATAGACATAGTGTATCATTTGAGTTTGTACATTTCTATGGGTACATGGGATATAGATTTGAGTTTTAGATCTGTGTCATCTTGAATGGTATTAAAACGATAGTAGCGAGTAAAAAGGGTTATTATATGTTTTAGATCTGTGTCATCTTGAATGGTATTAAAACTTTTAACGTTGTGTCACAACTACAATAAACGTTTTAGATCTGTGTCATCTTGAATGGTATTAAAACAAAATGGTCATCATTGGGTAACTGGTTTATGTTTTAGATCTGTGTCATCTTGAATGGTATTAAAACAAGTCTCGTAGAACTTCGGCTAATTCATTAGTTTTAGATCTGTGTCATCTTGAATGGTATTAAAACTTTAAATACTCCAAGAAGTGTTTATTGTCTGTTTTAGATCTGTGTCATCTTGAATGGTATTAAAACGTTGGATTTGCTACAATATTGATTCGCTAAGTTTTAGATCTGTGTCATCTTGAATGGTATTAAAACTTGGGAAGATTATGACACTACAACTGCGAGGTTTTAGATCTGTGTCATCTTGAATGGTATTAAAACTCCATCGTAATTTAAATAATCAAAATTTTGGTTTTAGATCTGTGTCATCTTGAATGGTATTAAAACGCTTCTACCCACTTAAAAATTGCTCTAGCAGTTTTAGATCTGTGTCATCTTGAATGGTATTAAAACTTTAAATACTCCAAGAAG
>CAOKBR010000017.1 GCA_948466735.1 uncultured Mycoplasmatota bacterium
TTCCTTCTTAGTATAGCTTTAGTCGTTTTTCTTATTTTAGAAGGAAAACCATATTATGCGAGTGATTTTAATATACCAATTGTTAAAAATGAAATAGATTTTAATCAAAATGGCATAGATGACTTTACGGATATTTTAAATGGGGCTAAAAAAGAAGCTAAGAATCATCCAAAGTATCATAGTGCTTATTATGATGGAGGGTATCCAAAAGATGATGAAGGTGTTTGTACGGATACTATTTGGAGAGCCTTAAAAGAAGCAGGATATCTTTTAAAAGACTATGTTGATTTTGATATTTCTCGTAGTATAGAATCATACCCTAGAGTAAGTGGTAGACAAGATAAAAATATTGATTTTCGACGAGTAAAAAACTTAAAAGTATTTTTTGATCGAAACGTTTTATCTTTAAGTCTTGATGTTAATGATATTGCTAGTTTTCAACCAGGGGATATTGTTATTTTTGGAGAAGATTATAATCATATTGGAATCATTTCTAATATTAGAAACAAAAAAGGAGTTCCATACCTTATTCATAATGCAGGTCAAAAAAATCGGGAAGAAGATGTGTTATGGTGGTATGCAAAATTTAAAAAAATAACAGGTCATTATCGCTTTATTTTAAATGATGAATTTAAAAAAGCATATGGCTTAAGTACATCGTAATAACACCAAGTAAAAAGTAAGTTACTGTTGTTTTATCATCTTGATAACATCTTGATGTTGGAAGAAGTTCATAAGCACCAATATGAATCATGATTCCAGCGATCGCTAGAAGTAAGCATCCCATATAAATATCATTAATCAATGGACTTAAAAATAAATAAGCAATTAACGCTCCAAAAGGTTCAGAAATACCAGAAATAAAAGTATACCATAAACTTTTTTTCTTACTTTTAGTAGAGTAATAAATAGGAATAGAAATACTTATTCCTTCTGGGATGTTATGTAGTAAAATGGCAATGGTAATTGATAGACCTAAACGAACATCATTAGATGTCGTCATAAAAGTAGCAATACCTTCAGGAATATTATGAAAAATTATTGCCAACATCGAAATAATTCCAATACGATATAGCCTTCCACCTTTTTGTATTTCCTTAGTATCTGGTAGATATTTATCTAGTAACATCGATAAAATAATACCACTAACAAGCGAGGTCATACCAATTAAAATACTAATTTTTAAAATATAATTTTTAGCTAATAAAGTAAGACCTTCTGGAATTAAATCGATTATGGATACACAAATCATTACTCCACTAGCAAAACTTAGGGCTTTTCCAATTAAAGTACTATTTTTATTTTTCTTAAAAATAAATAAACTTCCTAACATTGTTGATAATCCTGCAATTGATGTAAATAAAAATGCTAATAAAGTATTTGGCATAATATCACCTGATACAATATATGTTTTAAATGCTAAGAAAATATGTTAAAATATATTTCTAGAAAAAGGAGTTAGCCATGGAAAAAATAAATTATCAATTGAAAATGATAGAACAAATTAAGAAAATTCCAAAGGAAGTAAAACCTAAATTATTACTTCATTGCTGTTGTGCACCTTGTTCTAGTGCAGTGCTAGAAAAATTAGTTGATACTTTTGATATTACTTTATACTTTGCTAACTCTAATATTACTAATAGTGAAGAATACCAAAAAAGAGCTAAGGAACTAACACATTTATTAAACGAAAACCATTTAGTAAATCAAGTAAAAATAGTTATTGCCCCTTTTAATAGCGAAGCTTTCTTTAAAATAAGTAAAGGATTAGAAAACGAAAAAGAAAAAGGGAAAAGATGTTATTTGTGTTATCAGTTAAGACTAAAAGAAACAAAAGAATATGCTAAAATTCATCATTTTGACTATTTTACGACGACCTTATCGATTAGTCCTTATAAAAATGCTACTTGGATTAACGAAATTGGTGAGCAATTAAGTAGTGATTTGCTAATTTACCTTTATGCTGATTTTAAAAAGCAAAATGGCTATAAACGTTCCATTGAACTATCCAAAGAATATGGACTATATCGTCAAGACTACTGTGGATGTATTTATTCCTTAGAAGAACATAATAAGAAAATCGAACAAAAATAGATGAATTTTATACTTCCTTTTTTTCTATTGTGCTATAATATTTTAGAAGAATTTGATTGGTAGGTGAATTTTATGAATCAAAATAATGATGTCGTTCAAGAGATAAAAAGTAAAAACGATATTGTTGATGTGGTTAGTGAGTATCTACCATTAGAGCAAAGAGGAAGGAATTTTCTTGGGGTTTGTCCTTTTCATAACGATAATCATCCATCTATGAGTGTATCAAGGGAAAAACAAATTTTTAATTGCTTTGCCTGTGGAACTAAAGGAAACGTATTTAACTTCGTCATGAAAAAAGAAAATATCACTTTTAAGGAAGCTTTAGCCAAATTAGCAAAAAGGGTAGGAATAAACTATCAATATAGCAAAAATCAAGAAGTAAGTGAACAACATCAAGAATTATTTGATGCATACAAATTAGCTAGCAAATATTATCAAAATAACTTAGCGAGTAGCATAGCTGTTAAGGCTAAACAATATTTACACGATAGAAAAATTAATGATGACTTGATGAAAGAGTTTGAAGTAGGATTATCCCTTGGAACAAAAGATGATTTAACAACATTATTAACAAATAAAAATTACAATTTAACAACATTAAATCAATTGGGATTATCAAATGGAGAACATGACGCTTTTATCAATCGAATAGTGTTTCCTTTATATGACATTCAAGGGAGAATTGTCGGTTTCAGCGGACGAATTTATGAAAAAAGTAATTTAAATAAATATCTCAATACCAAAGAAACACCAATTTTCAAAAAAGGAATGACAATCTATCATTATCACGTGGCGAAAGAAGAAGCAAGAGTTAAAAATTCTATCATTGTTATGGAAGGATTTATGGATGTCATTCGAGCTAGTTCTATAGGATATAGAAATACCGTAGCATTAATGGGAACAGCAATGACTAGTGAACAAGCAAATTTACTAAAGCGCTTATCTAATAACATTATTTTATGTTTTGATGGGGATAATGCTGGATGTAAAGCAACACTTGCTAATGGGAATCAATTAGAAGAGTTAGGACTAGCTCCTAAAGTAATTGCTTTACCAAAAGAAGATGATCCTGATACATTTATTTTAACCTATGGTAAAGAGCGATTTGATGCATTAGTGGATAATGCCATTTACTTTAGTGATTACAAATTAGATTTACTAAAACAAGGGGTAGACTTTCAAAGTGATTTGGAAAAAACAAGCTATATTCATCAAATGTTATTAGAACTTAGTAAGATAAAAGATGAAATAAGATGTGAAATTATTCTAAAAAGACTTGCAAAAGAATGTGATATCGGTTATAATACCCTAGACAAAAGACTTCAAGAAATGAAAAAACAAGAAGGTAAGAGGAATTCTATTGATTTTTCGTTAGCTTCTAATTCTTCTAATGCAAAAAATAAAATAGAAAAGAATAAATTTCAAAAAGCGATGCAAAATATGATTAACTACATGTTAGTAGATGAGAAAGCAATTCAACTTTACGAAGAAGAAAAACAAGTGTTTCCTGATGAAGATTATCGCATCTTAGCTGAAGAGATTGCCTATTATTATCATATGCATGGAAAGATTAGTGTATCTGATTTTTATACGTACGCGTTAGAAAATGAAAAATTACAAAAAACATTAGATTTGGCAGTAGACGATGTGATTATGGAATTAGTAACTAAACAAGGAATCATCGATTGTCTTAAAGTGATACAAGAATATCGTTTGAATCAGGAAATTAAAAGATTAACGAGTAAAATGGAAAAAGAAGTTGATCCACTAGAACAAGCGAAGATTGCTAAGGAAATCATAGAGTTAAGAAATAAGGAGCGTTAATATGATTGAAGAGATAAAAAGTATAGAAGAGCGAAAAGAACAATTAGTAAAATTAGGAAAAAAGCAAGGATATATTACTTATGAGCAACTAGCAGAAGAGTTAAAAGGACTAGATGTTGATAGTGATACCCTAGATGATTTATATAATTTGTTATTAGAAAATCATATTGATATTGTTTCTTTAGATGAACATGAAGAAGAACTAGATGATGATGAAGATCCTAGTAGCATGCATGTTGAAGAGTTAACGTTATCTAAAGATATTAAAATTAATGATCCTGTTAGAATGTATTTAAAAGAAATTGGGCGAATTAATTTGTTAACTTCTGATGAAGAGTTTGAATATGCACGTCTTGCTGAACAAGGAGATGAACATGCAAAACAAGTTTTAGCAGAGTCTAATTTACGTTTAGTTGTATCGATTGCAAAACGCTACGTTGGACGCGGTATGTTATTTCTTGATTTAATTCAAGAAGGAAATATTGGTTTGATGAAAGCAGTAGATAAGTTTGATCCGACGAAAGGATATAAGTTTTCAACTTATGCGACTTGGTGGATAAGACAAGCGATTACTCGCGCTATAGCTGATCAAGCTCGTACTATTCGTGTTCCTGTTCATATGGTTGAAACAATTAATAAACTATCGCGTGTACAACGTCAATTAATTCAAGAGTTAAATCGTGAACCTACGGATGAAGAAATTGCTAAACGTTTAAATATTTCTGTGGAAAAGGTTCGTGAAGTTTATAAAATTAGTCAAGAACCAGTGTCCCTTGAAACACCAATTGGTGAAGAAGAGGATAGTCATTTAGGAGACTTTATTCGTGATGAGAGAATGATGAGTCCAGAAGATTTTACTACCGTTGAGATGTTAAAAGAAGAGTTATCGGGAGTATTATTAACCCTAACCGATAGGGAGGAGCGCGTTTTACGTCTACGTTTTGGACTTGATGATGGACAGTGCCGTACTCTAGAGGAAGTTGGACAAATTTTTGGAGTTACCCGTGAGAGAATTCGTCAAATTGAAGCCAAGGCGTTAAGAAAATTACGTCATCCATCAAGATCACGCAAGTTAAAAGATTTCTTAACTGATTAGTGAGGATGCAATGAAGTTAAGTAAAAGGCTAGAAAAAATTGCCAAAATGGTAGATCAAGATGCTTTTGTCATGGATGTAGGGTGTGATCACGCTTTATTAGATATTTATTTAATTAAACAAAAAATAGCCTCATCTTGTCTAGCTAGTGATTTACATGAGGGACCTTTAGAACAAGCAAAGAAAAATATTAGGGAATATAAAGTAGAAAATGAAGTAAAAACAGCACTTGGAAATGGTTTAGAGCCAATTCACGATGGTATTGACACAGTAGTTATTTCAGGACTTGGCGGATTAACGATGATTGGTATGGTTAAATATACCCCTTTTCGCCTTAATAATGTAAAAACCTTAATTTTATCGCCTAATAGCGATTGTGTTTTGGTTCGAGAATATTTTCTAAAACATGGTTTTTATATGGTAGATGAAGCTTTAGTAGAAGATCATAATATCATCTATCCTGTGTTAAAATTAAAAAAAGGAGCAAAGGCTTATCATAAATTAGACTATCACTTTGGTCCTATTTTAAGGGAAAAAAAAGAGGAAATCTTTTATCAGTATTATCAAAAAGAACAAACGAGGGTAAAAACATTATTAGCCATTTTACCTAAGCGCTATATCAAAAAACGTTTTCAATTAAAAAGATATTTAAAAGCAATCCAAAAATATGCTTTAGCTCCTTAGGGAGTTTTTTCTTTTGTTTCATTTTTATTTGTGATAGAATATTACTAGGTGATGTATATGGCTTTTGTAGATTATAAAGAAGTAACAAAAAATTTTAATTTTTCCAAAGCGTTAAAAAAAGAGGATCTACCTGGATACATTAAACATTATGTTCAAGAAGATGAAAATATTTTAGTTGCCTACAAAACAAGTCGTGATCATGGTGTTTTTACGGATAAAAAAATTGTCTTATTTGATAATATTACCAATGTAAAACAAATTCACACAATTCCCTATCAATCCATATCCATTATGGATATTGTCTTTGATAGTGAAAGTGCTGAATTAAATTTATGCTTAAACTGTTCTTATTTAGTCAAATTAAAATTTATTGATATGGGTATGGATGATAAAGTGAGACTGCGTCTTTTGTACACTTGTATTAATCGTATTGTCAATGGACAAAAAATGTTAAAAGAAGATATAAGACGTTTACAAAGTAATGATGTTACATAAAAATAAAAGCGACGATTAAATTTTTTAAATTTCTAGTCGCTTTTTAAATGAAAAATTGAGGACTATTTCCGCCTTGTCTTGGTAAGGTTACACTTTCAGCTTGTTTTTCTATATTGTTAGGGTTTCTTTTTTCTACTTTGTCATCGCTTTTTAAGGCTCCCATAATATTAAACATCGTCTTTGCGTTATTCCAAATGGGTTTTACTTGATACACAATAGGAATGGCTTGATTGATGACATTTAATGTTTTTTGGGCATTTGATAAAAGAGTAGAAAAGTTAAATTTTGTTTTCATCGCTTGAAATGAGCCTTTTCCAAGTCCAAAGAAACCTCGAGGGCGATTTGCTAAAGTAACTCCACCAATTCCTTGAGACATTCTAGAAAAATTTCCTCCCAATTGACTCATTGAAGGATTATACGTAGAGTAAGCTTGATAAGGATACATTCGATTATACATAATCCACCTCTTTACTATTACTATATGATTTACTTTGAAAAAAAGTTATTAAAATTTTATGAAAGAAAAGCAATTGTTTTAAGAAAAAAGTCGTGCTACAATATAGGAAATAAAGTAATAAAAAAAGTAGGTGTCATTGATATGAAAATTAACCAAAAATTAACTATAGAGGGAAAATACAAGTAACTCAATTGCATGGTATATGGATGAGTTAGATAATAATAACAATGATAATACCAAAGAACCATTAAATGCATTATCGTCCTTAGAAGAAATTACGAAAGACTGGAGTAATGTTTTAGATCAAACTTATACTCTTGGAACAACAATATTTAAAGATAATGCCTTTACTGCTTGTAATGATAAAGGTGTTTGTAAAAAAAGGCTTATACTTTACCAAGTAGAACAGCAAAAGCTAGAATGATTTCAGTTAAAGAAGCTATAAATTTAGGATGTGAAGGATTTTTAGAAGATGGTTCAACAAATTCTTCCTGTCTAGTATGGATGTATAAATATCTAACTGGTTCTATAAATTATGGGTAACAGTAAACGTAGCTGGTGCACATGGATATTGGACTTCTAATGCTAACACGTATGGTGTTGATAATGCTACTGCTAGTGTTGTCTTTGCTGAGGGTAATTTATGCCGCAAAGTCACTTCCTTTAAGTATGCAGGAATTCGTGCTGTAATTAAAATAGACAAATAAAATAAAAAAGTTAGCTTAGTATTAGTATAAAACTGACTCTTTCTTCTAAAAAACAAAAAAATTGAAAGAAAGAACTTTATAAAAAAAAAGTCCTATGATATAATTTTTATAGTAGGAGGGATGACCATGGAATTTGCAATGCAACCTTTTATCTTTGTTTACCATATGGTAAGTCGCTTGATGAAAGTGCCTAAAAAGATTTTAGCATATGCTTATACTGGCGTTTTAGCTGTTATTGATATGTTCACTAAAGGTGACCGTGGTAAGAAAAATCCATCTAAAGTTGACGTAAATGATAAACCATCAATCCTTGCTAAACACTTAAATAAAGAATTCCAAGAAGAAAATATAGTATCCACTGGTCGAGGAAAGAAAACATCATTTCGCTATACCGTAAAATTACCTACAGGAAAATTATTAAAAAGTAGTTTCGAAGCTTATAATCAGCACGAAGTGGAACTCTTTCTATCTAGTGAAGGTTATGAAATAGTTAGTATAGAACCTAGAAAACCTTATGATATTGACCTATTTACCAACATGAGTTTATCAACTAGCGAATTATCTTTTTTACTTACCCAAATGTCAACTTACTTAAAAGCAGGAATTCCCTTAATTGATGCGGTTAGAATCCTTGCTAAACAATCAACTAAGCCAGGTAAACGTAAAATTTATGAAAAAATTGTATACGAATTATTAATGGGAGAAAACTTTAGTACAGCCCTTACCAAACAAGGAAGAATTTTCCCTAAATTATTAATTAACATGGTAAAAACTGCTGAAATGACAGGAGATTTAGCCTCCACCTTAGACGATATGGCTGAATACTACACCTCAATTGATCAAACGAGAAAACAAATGTTATCTGCGATGATGTATCCTACTATTATCTTTATCATTGCTATAGGTGTTGTTGCTTTCATCTTAATGTTTGTTGTACCACAATTTGTGGAAATGTTTGAAAATCAAGGAGCAGAACTTCCATTTGTTACCCAATTTGTTATTGGTGTAAGTGAATTTTTAAGTCATAACTATGGTTGGGTCATTTTAATTATTGCCTTAGCCATCGTATTATATCGTGGATTGTATGTAAACGTTACAAGTTTTCGTCAAGCAATGCAAACCTTTTACATGCGTCTACCAGTTATTGGGAATATCATTATCTATAACGAAGTTACTATGTTTACTAAAACTTTTTCATCTCTTTTAAACCATAGCGTCTTTATTACCGATAGTATGGAAATCTTGTCCCAGCTAACCAATAACGAAATTTATAAAAATATTATTGAAAAAACGATTGATAATTTAGGAAAAGGTTCTAAAATTTCCGAAGCATTTAAAGGTCAGTGGGCTTTTCCTATTGTTGCTTATGAAATGCTAGTAACAGGAGAACAAACAGGTCAGTTAGGTCTTATGATGGAAAAAGTTGCCGTTCATTATCAAGAATTACACAAAAACGCCGTTGGTCGAATCAAAGCTTTAATTGAACCAGTGATGATTGCCTTTTTAGCAGGAATCGTTGGTGTCATTATTTTATCCATTATCGTACCAATGTTTGATATCTACGGTCAAATTGGATAATCTTAGTTTGAGGTGAACATTATGGAAGGAGTCTATTTGTTTTTATTCTTTATCTTAGGAACAATTCTAGGCTCTTTTTATAATGTTATTGGTTACCGTTTACCCTTAGAAATACCAATTTCTAAAGGTAGAAGTAAATGTCCACATTGCCTACATGAGTTATCATGGTATGAATTGGTTCCTATTTTATCTTTTATCATTCAAAAAGGAAAATGTCGCTCTTGCCATAAAAAGATTGCTATTTTTTATCCTTTAGTAGAATTTTCTACAGGATTACTATTTGCGATTAGTTATTATTCCTTTGATTTTACCTATGATTTAGGAATAGCTTTAAGTATTATTTCCTTATTTATGATTATTATCGTTAGTGATTTAACCTATTACATTATTCCTGATGAAGTTCTAGTCGTCTTTGGCGTACTCATTTTATTTTTTCAATATTTAAAAGGTTCATACCAATTGTTATTATCTTCCCTTGGAAGCGGAATATTTCTTTTTCTTATCATGTTTTTCTTGATGAAGTTAGGATACTTCCTTTTTAAAAAAGAAAGTTTAGGAGGGGGAGATGTTAAATTAATGTTAATTACTGGCTTTGTGCTACCACCGTTATCAGGAGTTGTTGTCATTTTCTTATCAAGTTTTATTGCCTTACCCGTGTCTATTTATTTACTTCTTAGAAAAAAAGAACATATGATACCTTATGGACCATTCATTCTTTTAGCATTAGTCTTAATCTATTTGATGAAATTTGATTTTAGTGGTATGATGTAGTAGAAGAAATTGGGGAAAAATATGGAACAATCAGCAAAAATGAAAATGGAAAAAAGTAAAAAAGCTTTACAGGAATTAGAGTTTTTAAAAACTGGACTTGAAGGGACTAAAGCGGTACAAGATTATTTGAAAGTACTTAATCGTATTGAATCTGCTAAAAAACAACATCAAAAGAATTTAGCAGATTATCATTTAGCGAAAATGACTTCTTGTTGTCATATTTTAATTACTGATAGTAAAGTAGATATGAAAATAAAGCGTGCGATTTGCATTAAGTGTGGCTATGATACAGCATTTAAACCCACAACTAGTGAAATGAATGCTTTTGCTAGTGCGATGTCAAAATATCAAAAACTAATCAAAAAAGAAAATAAAAAAGTCATGGTGATTTATGGTGTTAGAAATTTTCAGAAGATTAAAAAAGATTACGATGAGTTAAAAATACAAGGTTTAGATGAAAAGAGTATCGTTCGTTCGTTAAAAAGTCATTATGAAAAGTAAAGAGGTGGAAAATGAGAGTATTATGTATTGGCCATATTGCATTTGATACCACGTTACCCATTGATAGTTTTCCAAAAGAAAATACTAAGGTTAGAATAAGTCGTGATATTATCCATTGTGGAGGAGGTCCTGCTAGTAATGCTGCTTATTTATTAGGATGTTGGAATATGCCTACTACTATCATCGGAGCAGTGGGAGATGATATTTTAGGTGAATACTTGATAGAAGAATTTCACCAAGTTGGGGTAGATACTTCCTTAATTGAAAAGATAAAGGGGAAAAAAACAACAAAAAGTTATATAGTTATTAATACCACTAAAGGAAGTAGAACCATTTTTACAAAAAAAGAAGAAAATTTAAATGTGAAACGTGATTACTATCTGTCGAATGATGTTGATGAAAAAATTCACGCAGAAGTCATTTTAGTGGATGGAGAAGAATATAAAGCAAGTGTGGATATTTTAACAAAAAATAATACTGCTATATCCATAATTGATGCAGGAAGAGTAAGAGACTCTACAATAGCTTTGTGTCATTTAGTAGATTATGTTGTTTGTTCTAAAGATTTTGCCTTAGAATATACTAATCAAAAAACAGTAAACGATAAAACCCTTTTTCACATGTATCAAAGACTAAAAGAAGATTTTACTCAAGCAACGATTGTCATTACTTTAGAAGATAAAGGATGTTTTGCAGAAATTGATGGGGTGTGTCAAATTATTCCAAGTATTGTGGTTAATCCTATTGATTCAACAGGAGCAGGAGACATTTTCCACGGTGCGTTTTCTTACTTTATTGCCAATTCTTATTCTTTGAAAGAAGCCATTATCCTATCTAATATCACAGGAGCATTATCTACTTTAAAAATCGGAGGAAGAAATTCTATTCCTTCATTCAATGAAGTATTGGAAAGACGAAAAAATTATGATATACTCATATAGCACGCCGCAGCTAGATTTACATGGAATGGATAGAGAAATTACTAGGATCTTGGTCAAAGAGTTTTTAATGGATTGTCTAGCTTTACGTTATAGTGAAGTAATGATCATTCATGGTATTGGAACAGGAGCATTAAAAGGAGAAGTTCATGAATTATTAAAACATTTGAAATTTGTAGAAAATTATAAATTGGATAACTTTAATAGCGGAGTGACAATTGTCAAATTAAAAAAAGTTGACAAATAAAAAATAGTATGTTATGATACAGGCCATAGAAGGGGGAGTATATGTATGTATACCGATAATGATGAAAGAGAAAATAGAAATTTTCCGTTAAGAGATTTTTTACTAAAACTATTATTAGTAATTATTTTTGTGATTTTATTAGTTTGGTTATTACCTAAATTTATAACCATGCCAAGCTTACCACAAAATAATGATTTATCTGTGTTAACAAGTCAGATTTTTTCTGATAATTTAGAGCGCATGAAACTTGCTGCTACTAATTATTATACAGATGAGAGACTACCACAAGAAGTAGGAGAAGTAAAAAAGATTACTTTACGTGGGATGATTTCTGAAAAATTATTAGTACCACTTATTGATAAGCATGGAAAATCATGTGATGTAGATAATTCTTATGTAAGTGTTACTAAACTTGACGATGAATACTTGATGAAAGTTTATCTAGAATGCTCACAAGAGAAAGATTATATTCTAGTACATATGGGATGTTATACGTATTGTGAAAGTGGTTTATGCGACAAACAAGATACTGTAATTGCACAACCAAAACCAACACCAAAACCAGTACCAGATAATCCAAAACCAGTAGATCCAAAACCAGATGATCCAGAACCTGATAAACCAAATCCACCAGAACCAGATAAAGAAAAAGAATATGAATATGCACGTGAGATTAATACTTCATCTTATAAATGGAGTGCTTGGACAAATTGGGTATTATATAAAGGAACTGAAAATATCAAAGGATTAACTTGCCAAGAAAATGATGCAAACTGTTTACGTGAAGTAGAAGTAAAAAAAGAGTATAAAAAAGTTGGAACAGTGAAGAAAAAAACTGTTGTTGAACGTGAAACTTACGTTGAAGATCCTACAGCAAGTTATACAGTAGAATACTGTAAGGAATTTAGTTACCAAGTATATAATAATAAAACTTATGCTTATGGTGCAGGATCTTGGGTTAAACAAGGAGAACCTGTTGGATTTACTAATGGTGAAGTACCACAAGAAACTAACGGAGTAACTTGGGAGAGATTAAACGCTGTAGCCATTTGTGATGATAAAAATGGATGTAGTGCATACCCAATGATTTACTATCAAAAATATGTTTATACAGGAACAATTACTGAGACAACTGGAAACTATGATGTTACAGTTAACTGTAGTGAAAAAGCAACAAAAAAAGTTACTGTATACTTAAAAACTAGAGTTTATGATACTGTTTGGTATGATGCTCCTCATTATGAAGAGGTACAATATTACCGTGAACGTACTCGTAAATTTACATCAGATAGTAAGAAGGAATATGTATGGAGTTATTACGATAATAAAGAATTATTAAATAACAAATGGTATTATACTGGTAAAGAAAGAGACAAACAATAGGAGGAATAGCAATGAATTTATTAGAAGAATTAAATGTTGTCAATTCATATCTAGTTTATGCTAGAGAAAATCAACCAATTGCTATCTATATTGAAGGAGTTAACAAGGAAACTGGAAAACTAGAACAAAGACAGTTTTCTATTGTAGATACACCAAAGAGTGATAACGAAATTTCTAAAGCTACCGCTTATCAAATGGCAGCAGCTATCTTACGTAATAAAGAGATTAAACAACCATTAGTACAATTGAATTTACAAAATAAACCTGACGCTAGTTTATGGTCAATGCTACAAGAATCAATTGTTGATCAATTTGTGCCAAAAGCTACAAAAGCTACGTCACAAATGGATGCTAGCGATTTAGGCGAAATAGCTACTAATCAAGCATCTAGTGGTATGGCATCTCGTATTGCTAAGAATGCAAGTGGCCTAATGCCAAGTGCAACTCCTGCTAAAAAAACATTTAGAGCTAGATTAGCTGATTTTAATGCTCGAATGAAGCAAAATCATCCAGGATTATCTAAAGGAGTTAAAATTACTAGTGTTGGTTTAGCTGTAGCTTTAGTTATTAGTGGTGGAAGTTATGTTTGGGGTAAAACAAGAACAAATAAGGATACTTCTTCAAGAGGAAGAATTCCAACTCCAACAAGCAGTCAATCACAAGTAGAAAAGCCTAAAGAAATCAAACCTCTTGATTATAGTAAATTAACTATAGAACAATTATTTGAATTAGATGCTATTCAAAGAAAAATAGAAGTAGGAGAAAAAACGAAAGCATATCACTTTAGTGATTATGTTACTAGTGATTTAGCAGACAAAATCCAAGAAGATGATGTTGATGATCAAGGAAAACGTATGGCTTTTTCTTATAATGAAGCAATGTTATTATATTTAGCAGGACGTGATTACGTTCGAAATGATGCTGATAAAGTAAATCATGAAAATGCTTTATCACCAGCAGATTTAAAAGAAATTTTCGGTGATTATCGTTTCACTTTCCCAGAAAATAGCGTACAATTAGAAGACTTATTTACTCGTGTATTTACAATGTACACAAGATTAACAGAACGTTCTGGAATTTTTGATCAGTATATTACTGATACAAAAGTATTAGAACAATACAATAAATTTGAAGATTTAGTTATTCGTTATAACAAGGCAACAACTCGTGAAGAGCAACAAAATGTAGTAAAAGAATCACTTGCATTAATTCGTGAGTTATATCCAATTACTACTAGTGAACGTGTAGCTTCAACTTCAGCTAGAAATTTATCACCAGAAATGATTTATTTCCGTCCAATTGTACAATTTTTAACTACTACGCAATATGCTAATAGCTTTGGTTTAACGAAAGAAGAAAAAGAATTATTTGATGTAGAAAGTGGTTGTTTTGAAGCTTTCTCTAGATTACAATCTATGGAAAAAGACGTCGAAGAAATCGATTTTAAAGATGAACCATTGAACTATGAAGAAATTAGTAAAGACTTAGATGCTTTTGCTAGTAAATACGATTTAGATTTTGAAATAGTAAATACTAACGTTAAAATTACACCAGTTAATCCATTACTTAATTCATCAATAACTACATCTAGTAGTGATATGATTTTAACTGTTGAAGATCAATATCAAGAATATTATCATTTAGAGGATTTATATGAAGAATTCTTAACTCGTGGTAGAGAAATGATTAAGGAAAATGCTGGATTTGATCCTGAAGTTGAACCTGAAAAGGCAATGTATGTCACTGTAGATAAATACATCAAACCAGCACCTGTTGCTACAAATACTCAAGGTGGTACGAAAAAAGAAACAGTAGTTAATGTTAATGGAAATAATAAAGACTTTAATAAAGCGTTAGATAAGACGAATATTCCAAAAGAAGAAAAAGAAAAAATCAAAGAAAAAGTAGAAAAAGAAGAAGAACGTATTCAAGAAGAAATTGATATTAAAAATAATGATAATTACAATGACTATTACACCGAATTTGGTGATAGGTTATATGGAGAAATTTTAGATTTATGTATTGAAGTTGATGATGAGATTTCTGCTAGTGAAGCAAAAGAACTTGCTAGTATGGTAAAATCTGATTTATTAGAAGAAATTAGTGATATCTTTTCAAGCAAATCAAACGACTATAAAGCTGCTGTACAAGGTGTTAAAGACCGTTATAGTTTATTTGTAGGAAATGTAAGAAATAATGGCATTTATACTAATGCTATTAAAAGTTACAATCAATATGTAAAAGCACATGAAGAAGCAGATAGATACAATGAAAAAGTAGATAATGGCGAAATTGATGGTAAAGTTACTTATGATGATGAATTTAGTTATTTAGAAGATAAAAATAAAGATAAAACAAGTTCAAGTAGTAGTGAGGCCATTGTTCCACCAGCTATAGGTGATAATAGTAATTCTTCAAGTTCATCATCTTCATCAAGTACAATAATTACTGATCCAGATGATCCTGCTAAACGTCCAGTGTTTACTAAGGAATCTATAACTCAATCAATGAGCGAAGAAGACGTAGAGGCAATTATTAATTATATGGCAGATCAAGAATCACCAATTAACCAGGTAAATACAGAAGATTTAAGTAAAGTTCGTTAAGAAAAGAGTAAATATGTTGTATATTTACTCTTTTTATCGAAAATTTTAAACATTTCGCGAAAAACGTTTGACAGGAATGGGAAAAAGTGGTATAATCTAATCATCTTGAAAATACAGGGGTTCAAGAGAAAATCAGCGGGTTAGGGGTTGAAAATATGAAACAAGCTTTTATTTTCGAATATTTAGATGAAAATGATTTTAGAAAAAAAGAACGTTCCCTTAGAAAGTATAATATGTTAGCTTATAAAAAATTAACATTTAACTATTATCCATCGTTACGTAATGGAAACTTTTTAGGAGAAAAAGTTGCTGTATCTAAAAAAGATCAAACCACTACTTATGAGTTAAAACTACCTACTGATGATTTATTTGCTAAAGTACATGGAGAAATTCGCTTACACTATACGGTTTATGAAAATAAAAATGTAATCTTGTTAACGAATATTACTCCTGATGGAATTTTAGAAGAAGGTCATCGAGCAGAGTTAGGTACCTATAAGGGTGTAATGATTTCGAAAACAAATCCTGAAAAAGATATGTTTAAAATTAATTTGTTAAATATGTTAGATAAATAACATAAAATGCTTTTTTAGAAATATTATAATAAGGAATAATCAAGAATAGGATTTAATTACGATTAATTACCTATGCGATTTAGAATGAGTTTTTTAAAAATTATTTTGAAAAATTCATTTTTATTCTTGATTATGCTTATATAATGTGATATGATGAAAAGGCAATGGACCCTTAGCTCAGTTGGTTAGAGCACGCGGCTCATAACCGTGCGGTCGTAGGTTCGAGTCCTACAGGGTCCACCATGACGCGGGTATGGCGGAATTGGCAGACGCGCTAGACTTAGGATCTAGTGTCCTTGACGTGCAGGTTCAACTCCTGTTACCCGCACCATTTAGAATTTAAAGCTCATAATAGTTAATATTATGAGCTTTTTTGTTTTCAAAAATTTAGGTTAACGGTAAGAACAGATAATAATTGCCCAATATGGTACCAAGGAGAAGAAAGTAAAAACATAGTCATCATTAGTCCTAAATTATATGATGAAAAAGATGAAGATAATTATAATAAAGTTAGAATTGTTCATATGAATTATCCACTACCACACTATGTAGAATCCTTTACTTCATATTCTAAAGATTATCCTTCAATGTTTTCTAATGCACCATTAAAATTAAAAGAAAAAGAATTTTTACTATATTTTGAAATACATAATTTCCAAAATGTTCAAATTTGCCTAGGATATATTAAAAATTCTCAATTTGTTCCAACGGATTGTTTTAAAACTTCAAAAACTACTGATATAGATCATACAAATTTAGTATATCCTTTTGTTAAAGATTTTATAGAAACTATTTTTTATTACAGACTGTTTAATAAAAAAACAGTACTTGATCAAAATGATATGGAATACATTTTAGAAGAATTTGGAATAAGTAGAAAACAAAAATTACAAACGTTAGTGAAACTTTTAAAGAACATGGAAGAAAAATCTAGTGAAATATTACTAGGTAATAATAACGTCGAAGACGTTTTAAAAGTAAAAAAGTATAAATAACAACAATGATAAACAATATCCATTATTAAAAAAATTTGAGTCAATGTATTTCAAGTATTGATAAATCACATAGTAGTTCTTTTCTATAAATTGAAAAAGGAGAAAGTATATGGAAAATAGAGTAGTAAAACCATTTACGATATGGAGACATTTTAAAGGCTTTAAAGCCATGGTGATTAATGTTATATATAGTGAAACAAAGGAAAAATTAGTTATTTATCGTTGTATAGATAATAATGGAAAGACAAATCATTCTAATGGAATTTCTGCTAGACTATTAGAGGTGTTCTTATCTTAAGTAGATCATGTAAAGTATCCTGAAGTAAGTCAAAAGTATCATTTTGAAGAAGTCGTTGACGAATAAAAAAGGATAAAGTAAAGTTGTGTCAAAAGTATATTCTATTAAAAAAATATCCTTTATAATAAATTTTAAAAGATGAATAATCTTAAAAAAATAAAGGAGAATATATATGAGAGTAGTACTAGACAAAGAAAATCGTTTTGTTACCGAGGGTGGTAAACTAGATTTAAAACGTGAATTTATCTATAGCGGAATAAAAGCAGCGTGGTGTTATAAAAAAGGAACAGTTACCCCAAAAGATATTCGAGAAATGGCAGAAGATGATTTAATTCGTATGGGAGTAAACACATTCTTAAGTGATCATGGTACACCAAATGAACACGATTATGTTTCAGTAGAAATTACAGGAATACCAAAATTATTATGTATGATTTTAAATGATGAACACCAATATACCACATGTGAGAGATCTCTTCGTTATACCAAAGTTTTACCAAGTGATTATATTAGCGATTTAGAAGTAGAAAAATATAATAAATGGTATAAAATTTTTAATCAAATTTTTTTAACTCAATACAAAGATTGGTTTTTAAAAGTAAATCAAAATAGTTTAGAAAACGCTAAAAAAGATATGCGCAAAAAAGCCCAAGAAAATGCTCGTAACTTTGTTAGCATCTTAACCCCAACATCGATTGCCTATTCTACACCATTTTATCAATGGCAAAAAATAGCGATCTTTCTTAATGACATGATAAAAGATCCTAAGACACCTTTAGAAAAATTAGCTGCACCTTATGCAAAAGAATTAATTGACCATTTGATTTATTTAAATATTGTGGTGAAAAAAGAAGAAGCGATAAAACTTTATCCACCGTTAAAAAATGAAATTACTGATAACCGAGAATGGTTATATAGAAACAATAAAGGAATAAAACTAAGTTTATTTGCATCAAACAATCAATTTAGTGGAATCAATAAACCAAATGAATTCTCTACTGTTATCAATTATAATAGCGAAATGTCGTTTTCTGCTTTAGCACAGGCTCAAAGACATCGTACATCTGATGTTGAAATGCAATTGTTAGAAGAATACCGCTTTGTCATTCCTCCAGTAATAAAAAATACTCCTTATGAAATAGAATACATTAAAGATATGATGGAAGTAGAAAAAATATATCCACAAGGCCAAAATGTATTAGTAAACATTTCTAGTAGCTTAAAAAACATCATTAATTTCATCGGACAAGAACGTGCTTGTGAACTTGCTCAACAAGAAATCGAAAATTGGTACGTTAATCAATTTTTACCTGATATTGTTGAAGGCTTAAAAGAAAAAGAAGCTTACCAAGAAGAATATAAAATTCTTACTAAACAATATATTAATCGTTGCCGTTGTGCTTATCCTAATTACCATTGCCCTAGACCTTGTGGACACCCTAGAGTTACTAGACCATTTTAAAAATTAAGCTTTTCATTAAAAAAAGCTTTTACTGTGTAAGAGAATAATTATCTACAATAAAATAAAGTAAGGGAGAATCAATTACTTCTTTTAATCTAACTTTTAAATCATTTAACATTTCCTTACTAGAAATTTCACTAATAAATACCTTTTTTCCTTCTTTAATTAATCCCATAACATATTTTTCTCGTACTACAGAATAGTCAAAAACATAAAAATCACAATTAATATTCATTAAGTAAATATCCTTAGGACTAACACATACACCACATTCTAACTTAGAATCTTTTTTCTCTAGTGATAAAACATCATTTGCTTGATGAGAAAATAAATAGATAGGAATGTTTTGATAATGTTTAGTAATATCGATAGTATCCTTAAATACTATATTGCCATTATTTTTGTCTAAGTCATCTAATAATATCATTTTTTTCATATTATTGCACTCGTCTAAAATACAACTTAATGGTTGTGTATGACATTTTGCTAATTTACTACCTGTATTCATATACTGTAGTGTTTGATAATCATAATTTTGTGTATCCTCTAATGCTTGCATGACGACTTGATTATCTTTTGTTAAGCCAATAGGAATCATAAATCCTTCGACATTTTTATTTTTTAACGCTAGAAGAACAGCATCTAATGTATTTTTCTTAATCCACTTTGTGTCTAAGCCGCCTTGAATAATAAATTGCATAATAATAACCTCACTTTACTATATCATATGTTTTTTTCTAGATTATGCCAAAGTGATTGTGAATGATTAAATTTATGTGCTATAATACCAGTAGGAGTTGATAAACATGCTTTCATTAAAAAAAGGAGAAAATGCGAATAAAGAAGAGAGAATTGTTGATCATATTCGTTCATTAAGTATTGATATGATTAATGAAGCATCTTTTGGTCATCCAGGGATTGCTTTAGGAGCAGCACCTATTTTATATACTTTGTATGCGCATCATTTAAAATTTTCAGTAACTCATCCGAAGTGGATCAATCGTGATCGCTTCATTTTATCAGGAGGGCATGGTTCAGCATTACTATATGCGATTTTGTTTTTTGCTGGGTTTGATATTACCCTAGAAGATTTAAAGCAATTTCGAAAGATTGATTCCATTACCCCTGGGCATCCAGAATATGGTGTTACGCCAGGAGTTGATATGTCCACAGGTCCTTTAGGACAAGGTTTGGCAACAAGTGTTGGAATGGCAATGGGAGAGAGGTTTCTAGCAAGTACTTTTAATACCAAAAAAGAAGAAATTTTTGATTACTATACTTACGTTTTATGTGGTGAAGGGGACTTGATGGAAGGAGTTAGTTACGAAGCGTTATCCTTAGCAGGTACCTTAAAACTTCATAAGTTGATTGTGTTATATGATGCGAATAACATTACTTTGGACGGAAATTTAGACTTAACTTTTCAAGAAAATATCTCCGATAGAATGTCTGCTTTAGGATTTAATGTACTTCCTGTTGTTAACGGTGATGATTTAATTGCTATTGATAAAGCCATTACTAAAGCGAAAGGTTCAGTAGATAAGCCTAGTTTTATTCCCATAAAAACAACGATTGGAAAGTATTCAAAATGGCAAGGTACCAATAAGGTTCATGGTAGCGTGTTAGAAGAAGATGATATTACATCCATTAAAGAAAAATTAGAAATTAGAGATATTCCCTTTAGTGTTTCAAATGAAGCGGTTATGGATATGCGTGATTTTATCAACAAGCGTGAAGTAGAAGAAAAGTATCAAAAGTGGTTAAAAATGTATGAAAATCTAGATAAAAAAACAAAACTTTTACTAGATTCGATTCAAGACTATGATTCATCTTTTGAAATGGAAGAGTTATATCTTGATGCTAAGGAAGAGAATATGACCTCTCTTCGGGAAGTTTCATCAAAAATGTTAAATGCGATTGCTAAGAGTAATCCTTTCTTCCTAGGTGGAGCAAGTGATGTTTCTAGTTCAGTTAAGACTTATTTAAACGATTTAGGGGATTATTCTAGAAGCAACTATCAAGGTAAAAATATTTGGTTTGGTGTAAGAGAACATGCGATGGGAGCTATTTTAAATGGATTAGCCTTATCAGGTTTAGCCCCGTTTGGATCTACGTTTTTGGCATTTTCTGATTATTTGAAACCAGCTTTACGAATGGCTGCGATGATGGAGTTACCCATTACTTATGTGTTTACTCATGATTCTATTAGTGTGGGAAGTGATGGGCCTACTCATCAACCAGTGGAACAATTAGTATCTCTACGTTCAATTCCTAATGTAGAGGTCTTTCGTCCAGCGGATGCCAATGAAGTTATTGGTACTTATCAAGCCATTTTAGCGAAGAAGAACTCTCCTAGCGTAATAGTGCTTAGTCGAAACGATGTGCCAGTGCAAAGTACGACAAGTATTCCATTAGTAGCAAAAGGAGCATACGTGGTGCGTCCTGAAGAGAGAAATTTATCAGGTGTCATTATTGCTACAGGAGAAGAAGTAAATCTTGCCATAAAAGTTGCTAATCGCTTAATGGAAAAGGGAATTGATTTACGTGTTGTTAGCATGACTTCGATTGAGAGATTCTTAAAACAATCAAACGAGTACCAAGAGTCGATTTTACCAGTTGCTACTAAAATAGTTGTAATTGAAGCAGCGTCTTCTTATTCGTGGTATCGATTTGTTTATAACGATAAATACTTAATTACCCAAGATCACTTTGGTTATAGCGGAACGAAAGATGAGGTAATAGAAAAATGTGGCTTTGACTTTGATAATGTGTTAGCAAAAGTAGAAAAATTATTTAAATAAATTTTGACATTTTTCCCCATTTCAATGTGATATATTGCTAATGGGTGAATTTATGCGAACATTTTATATTTTTAATATTCAAGAAGAATTTAGGAAAACTTATGAAAATCAAAAGGCGATGTTATTTAATTTTTTATATCAGTTGTATTTTATGGATAAGGATGAAGCTTCTTTTGCTTATCATATTTTAAATCAAATGATCATACCATTAGATAAGTCTAGTTTAGATAATAAAATTTTTATTGCCTTACATCGTTATGCTTATTACAAAAAGCAAGGTAATGTTCATTATATTAATCAAGTAGAAATTGATGAAATAAGTACTTTAGTGATTAAAAGAGCGATGATGAAGTTAAAGACAAATAAAGAGTATTCGGCCTTTTTTAAAATTTTTGAAGATAGTTTAGCCAATTATTTTGTTTGTGATTTTGAATATAGTGATTATTTTTGGTTAACAGAGATAAAATCTATTGTGAAATCAGAGTAAAAATAGTAAAATAAGAAAAAAGGAGTGATTTGATGTTATTAGATATTTTACAAATTTTTATTGGTGTTATTATTGGTGCTGTACTGGGATTTTTTATCTCTAAAGCATATATGATGAAGTATTTAAAGAAAAATCCGCCGATTAATGAAGAGATGATTAAGGCATTGATGATGCAAATGGGAAGAAAACCTAGTCAAAAGCAAATTAATCAAATGATGAAATCGATGGAAAAATATCAATAAAAAATTCTTGCAAGGAAATGCTTGTTTTGTTAATCAAAAATTAATTAGGGGGAAGTTTATAAAATAAAACCCATATATTATAAGAATTTGATAAGAACAGGAGTCAATATC
>CAOKBR010000018.1 GCA_948466735.1 uncultured Mycoplasmatota bacterium
CTTATTGCTTCTATCATGGAAAGTTATCATTTACACAGATTTTTGGACACACTCAGTGCATTTTAAATAAGAGGAAGAAATTCCTTTTAATGGTTACTACAATTAATAATAACAACATTACTATTGATGATATTATTTATTTTCATTACCTTATTTCTTGGATAAACTTATCTTAATTACTTGTAACAGTGATAAAACCATGATTATGTGATATAGTTCCAGTTATAAAACTACCACTACCATTAGTTTATTTTCCATATAATCTAATTCTTTTAAGGCTTCAGAAAACTCTTTAGATGGTTGTTGTTTTTCTACAAAAGTTTTCCTATTTCGTAAACTGCTCTTTTTAAAAACATATTAATACATTTATGCGTTTAAATCATACCTTTGTAAAGTTTTCATTAATCTTCTTCATAGTTTTTATTTTTCATAAACTCTCTTAAAATTTTCGTTAATGCTCGCTTTTCAATTCTTGATACATAACTTCTTGAAATATGTAACTGTTTTGCTATCATCTTCTGTGTTTGTTCTTCATACTCCCCTAGCCCATATCTTCGATATAAAATTTCTCTTTCTCTCTTAGATAAAATTCCCATATATTTCTTTAATAACTCAATATTATCTTTCGTATGAATTTCCTCTAAAAAATCTACCTTTGGAGTCTTTAAAATATCAACGATGGTAATTTCATTTCCATCCTTATCAAATCCAATTGACTCATTAATTGAGACATTCTTAGTCGTCTTATTGTTCGCACGAAAATACATTAACACCTCATTTTCAATACACCTAGCACAGTAAGTGGTTATCCTTGTTCCGTGTTGATTAGAAAAAGAGTCTATTCCCTTAATCAAACCAATGGTACCAATACTAATTAAATCATCTTGATCTACATTCTTATAATCAAACTTCTTTACGATATGAGCAACTAACCTCAAATTGTGTTCAATCAATTTATTTCTAGCACTATTATCTCCCAACTTAGCCTTTTTAATGCACTCCTCTTCTTCTTCCTTAGATAAAGGCTCTTTAAATACATCGTTTGAATAAGACGCGGTAAAAGCAAATAAATTACTTAAAAAACTAGCAATCATTAATAACATAAATTCACTTCCTGATAAAAAATATGTCGAAAAGTGAAAAAATAGACAAAAATACCTAAAGAAAAGAGTAAATTTTTGAAAAATTACTCTACAAACGTTTACTTTTTTAATTTTACCGCGGTACCATAAGCAATGATTTCTGCTGCTGCATTCATAACTGATGAGGAGCCGTAACGAACATTAATAATAGCATCTGCTCCTAAACTAGTGGCATCATCTACCATTCTTTTGGTTGCCATTTGCCTTGCCGTTTTAATCATTTCTGTGTATCCTGAAATCTCCCCCCCAACAATCGTTTTCATTCCTGCCATAAAATCACGTCCAATATTTTTTGACTGTACAATTTGTCCCTTTACAATTCCTAAGGCTTCAACTATTTCTTCACCTGGAATATAATCAATATTTACTAGCTTCATCTTCTTCTCCTTTATTAATTTCTAAAATTCGACTAACTAAATTTTTTCCCATTCCTAATATGGGGAGTAAAAGTAAAAACATAAGTCCAAGATAAATTATCCAAGGAATCTTATTACTTTCCATAAATTGAAAATAAGAAATTACCCCAACTAAAAGTAGAAAGAACGAACTAAAAATCAAACTTGATAAAATTGCTCCAACGATTTTTTTTGTTTTACTCGTTTTTACATTTCTCAAAGTAAAACCTTCCTTTCCTAATTGATTCATCTCTTCGAAATAAGAAGTCATATCAATCTTTTCATAAGTATCACCAGTATTCATCATCATTTGACACATTTTCTTCACTTTTAAATAATTTTCTTCCTCTTTTTCAATTTTTTTAATCCTATCCATCATGCATTCTTCTAGTGAAAGACTCTTCTCATTTAACTTCTTTAAATCACAAATGGGAACACCCAACTCACGTAAAATCTTAATTTTCTTTAATTTTTTAATATCTTCTAAATCATAGATGCGATAGGAATTTTCTTGATTACGAACAGGAGTTAAAAGTCCATTTTCTTCATAAAAGCGAATACTCTTCTTACTTAATCCAACGATATGCTCTACTTCATTAATCAGCATATTTTCCTCCTTTCCATAATCAATATAAGCTATTCCCTAAGGGGAAGGTCAACACTTTTTTGATTTTTTTATTCCTTTAGAAAAAAGAACCCTTTTGTTCTTTTGTTTTCTCTACTCATCTAATAAATAGGCACTGTTTGGAGTTATTTCCATTTCCTTGGTATAAATAATCCAATCGGTTACTTGATTAATTGTATACCAATTAACATCTCCTGTGTGAATATTAGGAATATCATAAGGTTCTTGAGTCAACTTGGCTTTAAACTTATCCCCTTTAATTTCCAATAATTCAAACCAAATATGTTCGTATCCTCCATCACTTACTTCTAATCCCACTTTAATTAATACAGTGTTTTCTTCATTTTGATGAAGCTTCTTCACATAAGAAAATCTCTCCCTAGCAACCTTTGCCATCCGAAGTGTTTCTTCATCACTAAAGAAGAATAAAGGATTATCGCCCCATAACTCATCATAAATGGAAACCTTACTTAACACATCATTTTCTTCATCCTCTTCACTTTGGTAAAGAAAAATCACACTGGTTTTCCCATTATGTCCATTATTTCTATCCTTAAGATTTCCTAATGCTAACTTTTTATATTCGGAAATTCCCTCTGTCCATGATTTACACGTTGCAACAACAGGATATCCATTGATTAATCTTCCAATGTAAGAACCTACTCCCCTTGGGTTAAATTCTTCATTTTTATCAATTAAATACATGGCATACGTTAAAATCAAATGATAATGTTGGTCATAATGTTCCTGATTGGAGTCTAATATTTCAAGCTCTGTTAAATGACATCGATTAAGACCATGCGTATGTAACCACACCTCGTTATTATCTCCTTGCACCGCTTGCACAATAAACATGTCTTTAGCACTCGGTAGAACACTAGATTCTACCATCATCTTTACCCATCGTATCGGTAACATTCTCTCAGCACTTTCATCTAATAATCCAATACTATCAGGAACTAGGGTAAGGGCTAACTTTAATTGTAAATGATAGGCCTTCTTGGGATTATCCTTAAACTCCATAAATAGAGTAAGAGCTTTATCCGCTTTTAAAATATTTTCTTTCTCTTTTTCTTTAAAAAGAAAGTTGCGATAAAAATAGTAAGGAGGAACTTGAATATCTCCAGGGAATAGTCCTACTTCATAAGTTGTATTTTCGTATAAAACATCAAACTTAATATAGCCTTTCACATCATAATTAATATTATCTACCTTAAAGTCATTACTTTCCTTTAACCGTTTTAATCCTTCTTCCACTAAATTTTCACTATACACTCTAGGAACAACCATCATATAAGATTTTTCTTCCCAATATGCTAGGGGTGCTTCTACTAATTTTTTACGTTTAAACATTTCTCTTCACCTACTCCACTCGAACACTTTCTCGCCTTTTTCTCTCTTCTACAGCTTTTAAGGCTTCTTCTACATCGTTAAAATAAATCACCTCATGAGCAAGTTTTTCATAAGTTTCATTTCCTTTTCCTAAAATTAAAACCATATCATTATCTTTGGCAATATCAATAGCCCTTTTAATCGCTTCTTTTCGATCGACAACAATTTCATAGTTTTCCCTATCCTTAATCTCACTAATCATCATCTCTATAATATCTTTAGGGTCTTCACTTCTAGGATCTTCATAAGTAAAAATTACATAACTTGCATTATCTACTACGGTTTTTCCCATTAAAGGGCGCTTTAAATAGTCTCTTTCTCCAGCTGAACCTAAAACAACAATGGAACGTTTAATATCTAAGGTATGAACAAAATTTAATAAATTGATAATCCCATTTGGTGTATGAGCGTAATCTATCATCACATGATACTTAGTATTCGTTTTTAAAAAATTTAGTCTTCCATCAACATAAATATCTTTTACTCTTGGTAATAACTCTTCCATTTTATATCCTAGTGCTAGACCAGTAAGTAATCCTGCTGCTAAATTATAAACATTGAATTCCCCTAATAAAGGACTAGAAATAAAATAATCTTTTCCTTGGTATTGATAAATAATTTCTGTATGATCTTTTTCTAATTGAAAAGATACAATTTTTAATGTTGCTTCTTCTTTCTTACCATAAGTTAACACTTTTGCTTTACACTTTGTTTTCACTTCTAAATAAAAATCATCATCAGTATTTAAAATTGATACCCCATCTTCCTTCGTTTGGTCAAATAATTTTTCTTTACAAGCAATATAATTTTCAAAACTTCCATGAATATTCAAGTGTTCTTTCGTAATATTGGTAATTACAGAAACATCATACAATAAATTTTCTAAACGACCACGATAAAATGCTTCACTTGATGCTTCCATTGCTACATACTTACATTTCGCATCGACAAATTCATTAAAATATAAATATAACTTATCAGCATCAGGCGTAGTGTTATTAGTATCTTTATCAAAGGCGTAACAACGTCTACCATTAGTACCAATATAACCACATTTTTCCTCAGTTAAAAGCGTTTGAATAATGGTTGCTACTGAGGTTTTCCCATCAGTTCCAGTAACTCCTATCATTTTTAACTTTTTATCAGGATAATCAAAAAATCTTGCACATAATTTAGGTAATTCTAAATTAGTATCCTCTACTTTAATGATAGATACATCTTTATCGACTTTAATATGATCGCGACTTACTACTATTGCTACTGCGCCATGATTAATAGCATCTAAAATAAAATCATGACGATCAGCGGTAACCCCTTTCGTACAAATAAATAAATCCCCTTGTTCCACATCTTTAGAATTAATTTTAATTCCTTTTATTATTCGATCATCTTCGCCTTGGTATAACTCACTTAATTTTTTCATCTTTTCACCTTCTTGTAATTATTATTATAGACGAAATTAAAATAATTTCATATACTTTCTTGAAAAATAATGGAATATTCGGTATGATAGATTTGGTGATAGACATGAAAATTACATTAATTGCAGCTTGTAGCGACCTTGGAGTCAACATAGATGGGGCAAAAGATGGGGCAAATAAGCTACTAGAACACTTTGAAAAAAACAAAAAAGTGAACATTAGAAGACTGGAGACTACAGCCTCTAAGGAATACAAAAAAGATAATTTAGCAAAAAATTTATCTGCGGTAAATGATTTTAATAACGAACTTTATCGCATTGAAGGAGAAATTTTAGAAAAAAAACAAATTCCTATAACTTTAGGAGGAGACCATTCGGTCGTTATTGCTTCAAGTCTTGCTGTTCAAAAGCATTTTGGTGAAGTAGGCATGATTTGGATTGATTCTCATGGAGATTTTAATACTTTTGAAACAACAGTAACAGGAAATTTGCACGGATTACCTTTAGCATGTTTAACTGGATATTATAATGAAAAACTACGCCCTTTTCATCCAACACCTTGTATTAATCCTGAATATACAGTGATTGTGGGCGTTAGAGATCTTGATTCTTTAGAAATACAAAATCTAGTCGATGCAAGAGTAAACGTTTTTACAACAAGAGATATTCAAAAATATGGTGTCGATTGTGTGATGAATCAAGCATTTGAAATTGCTAATCGTGCAAGAAACGGGGTTTATGTTAGTTATGATTTAGATGTTATTGATCCCATTGTGGCTCCTGGGGTATCCATAAAAGCAAAAAATGGAATTAATCAAGATGAAGCACTAGAAATTGCTAAAAACATTACCCAACATAAAAAAATGATCAAATCAGTGGATTTGGTAGAATTTAATCCTTTAAATGATGTAGATGATAAAACCTTTAACTTGGCAAATGAAATTTTAGAACATTTTATCGATGAGTTTAGTAAATAAGGAGATGGTTTTTTGACTAAAATGGCTAAGAATAAATTAGAAAAGGAAAAGCAAGAAAAACAAACTAGAAGCGACAAAAATAAAAAAATACAACAAGAAATTGATCGAGATGTAGCTAAGGACAAAGCGAAAAAGGTTGGAAAAAAACTTTTTTTTGATATTTGCTTTATGGTTTTATTTTTAAGTGGTTTATTTGCTTATGCTAGATATATTGCTACTTCAGGATTACTAGTAAAAGAAGTAAAAGTAAATCATCAAACGCTACCTAAGAATTTTGACGGATTAAAAATTGTTCATTTTACAGATTTACACTATGGTAGTTCAACATTTTTAAAAGAAGTAAAAGCTTTAGTCAAAAAGATTAACCAAACACATCCTGATTTAGTTGTATTTACAGGAGATTTAATTGATAAAGATCATCCTCTTGATGAAGAAAAAGAAGAAATGTTAGCAAATGAGCTGGGTCAAATTGAAGCTCGCTTAGGCAAATATGCAGTTAAGGGAAACCACGATTATCAAAGTGATTCTTTTGATGTAATTATGGAAAAGAGTCATTTTAAAGTATTAAATAATCAATCTGATCTAATTTATCAAGAAGAAAATGACCCCATTTTAATTGTGGGATTAGAAAGTTCTAACTTAGGCCAAGCGGATATTTCTAAGGCGTATTCTTATTTTTTAAATGATGTGAATAAAAACATTTATACGATTACTCTTTTGCATGAACCTGATTATATTGATGAAATTTTAAAAAAGGAAAAATGTGATCTTGCTTTAGCAGGACACTCACACAATGGACAAGTAAGACTTCCTTTTTATGGGGCGATAGTTAAGGTGAAAGGTGCCAAGAAGTATGATGATGCTTATTACCGTATAAAATCAACTGATCTTTTTGTATCAGGTGGAATTGGAACAAGTAATTACCCTATTCGTTTATTTAATCGTCCAAGTATTAATTTCTTACGTGTGGTCAATGAAGAAAAAAAGAACAACGATTAAGTTGTTTTTTTTAGGAAATTTTTTCAATACTGGTAAAATAGTAATGACCGTTTTCTAAGGTGAAAACATAACGATAATGGGGATATTTGGTAATTTGATTTGTAGCAATAGTAAATTCTTTTGTTGGATCATTGTTTTCAAAAGCTTCAACTAGCTCAGTATGTTCACTATCTTTATAGGCACCATCTGGTGTTAAAAATGCAACTACAGTTTCCAATTCAATCCTATCTTTATACTTGGTGGCACTTAATTTTCTTTCGCTAACAGAAGTAGCGCAAGTGTAACCACAGGCATTATTCTCATCATACACATATTCTTCTGTTTCTTGATTTAAATTATATTTTGGACAAGACTCGTAACTCTTTTTTTCAAAAGTAAAGTTTTTTCCAAAAGTTCTTTTGGCTTGATTATTGATTTGATTATAGGTAAAGTTTTCTTTTAGAGGTATTTTCATTTGATTTAAAAGTAACATCATCATTTCCGTTTCGGTAAAATCATCAACAGTTTTTTTCGTTTGATTAAATAAATGATTTTCTCCATCACAAGCGTAATTGGTACGAATTAATTGATGGATTTCTACTAAATCTTTATCTTCAGTGGATAATGATGTTCCTAAATTTTCTTGTTCACTATTATCAGGGGGAGTACTAGGTTCTTTTTCTTTATGATTCCACTTCGAATAGCTTACACCAAGAACAAAACAAATCACTCCAACGATAAGAACAATAATTCCTATCCATGGCAAAGATGATTTTTTTCTTTGGTTTTCTAATTGCATTTTTCTCACACTCCTATTATTAATATAACACTTTTAAAATAACATTGCAAATTAACATTAATGTGTTTTGGCAATTCTTCTTTCACTATTACAATAAATGAAACAGTACATGAAGAAAATAAGCTATTGTACTTCCATAAATTATCCCACAAAGAACTTCTATTGGATTATGTCCTAATTCTTCTTTTAGCTTATGATAAGCCTTCTTTTTATCTCCTTGAATTAGTTCATTAAATAATTGATTTATGGCTGCTGCTTGTTTTCCACTTTCTAAACGTAATCCACAAGCGTCATACGATACTACTAGAGAAAACACTAAGGAAATGGCAAAATAAGAAGATGATATTCCATAATGAATTCCCATAATGGTGGTAAGAGAAAACACAAGCGTTGTATGACTACTTGGCATTCCCCCACTTCCATTAAAAAGTCTTCCCCAATTTAATTTTCTAGTAGAAATAGACTCAATAATAAATTTAAGTACTTGTGCTGATACTAGAGAAATTAAAGGAATAAGTACCAATTCATAATTTTTCATCCAATCACCCTTTTAATTAATGAATAACAAAATGCTAGTATTGGAAAAATATAAATCACTAAAATAGCAAGAGCAAATACACCTTGTTCTAAATAATAAACGGGGTAACTCATCCATTTTACTTGACTAAATTTTTCAATTCCATCAAAGAATAAGAACAAAATCATTGCTAAAATGGAAATAATTGTAATTAAAATTCCCGTTGATAATCCCTTTGGAATATAGGTTAATTCAATTTGATGAACGCCTTTTTCTACTTCTACTCCTAAGAAATTTCCTAAAACAGAGGTTATTTTTTGTGGAATACCATCGACTTTTATTTGATAACCTTCTAAATAATGGTAAGGAAGAACTAATGTTCCTTTTTCTGTATTTATACTAAATAAGGCTTGATTACTTTTTGATACCATGGAACTTGGTAAAACACTATTTAAAGATACCTCCTCCATTTTTGCTAAATCGAATTGTCCAACGGCAAGTGTTGATAATTCAATATTTTTATGAACTCTAAGTTCGATTTTCACCTTTTCATCTTCAAAAGTACCAAGGTCAATGGAACCATTTTCTTCTTCGGTAATTAAATTTTCTAACACAAGTTTATCGTTTACATAAAGGGAAAAGGTTTCAAATAAGCTATAATTTTCAATGTTATTTAATGATGTTAATACTTCTAAATATAATCTTTTTTCTCCTGAAACAGTTACATTTGTTGATAAAACTCCATCTATCTTAGCATCAATTTTTGTATAGTGATTATCCTTTTTTTCTAAATTGGTTAAAGTAAATTCATCTTGGTTAGTGATTGAAAAAATATCATTTTTGCTTCCTGTTAAGGACTGATATAACATATTTGTTGCAACAAAGCTATTTTTCGCTTTAGTTAAATTTATGTCATGATCAATCATATATCCATGACTCATTGGTAAAATTGATTCGTAAATATAATAGTCTCCTACTTGATCAATTGCTTTATAAAATGGCTTTTCTACCCTTTTTTTGCTAAGCATGTAACGATTTCCAAGGAAATAATCAACAAGTGGATTAGAGCCATAACTAGACATTTTCATCCAGGTAGAATTATATCCTAAACGCTTGATCGAACGAATAACATCCCTATTGGTAAGAGAAGTAAAGTGTCCTATCGATTTAAAGGAAGATACTGCTCCATAATTATCAAATAAATCTGTATCAAGATTTTTTAATCCATAAGTATGGTCTAACTTTTCATTTTGATATAAGGCGTTCATATTTTTATATTGCCCCATTAACCGTTCTTGATCAAAATCCATTCCGATATGTAAGAAGGCACTACACTCAATATGCACTAAAGCAAGTGACAAGAGCAAGACCCATAAGAAATTTCGTTTTTGATTATTGTTATAATAAACCCAAAGTGTACTAACAAAAACGAAAAAAGCTTGTCCATATAAAACTAAGGCTAATATTTTATTTTCACTAATGGTTAATCCATCTAATAGACGTTGAATATCATCATAGAAATAAATGGTGGATGTTACAATGAAAATAGCACTTACGATCACAGTTGTAATTGATATACCAATTTTACCTTTTTCTTTTTCTAAGACTTTTTCTTGGTTAAGAGTTATTGCATACATCCCCATTATTAAAATAAGAAAAATGGGAATAAATCCAAATCGTAAAGGGAAAAACGCGTATGATCCTAAATGCCACATCTTATTAACAGGCTCAATCACTACAGGAATTAACATTAAAGTAAGCAGAATCAAAAAAAATAGAATGTTCTTTTTTTCTTTTTTAAAGTGAGAAAACATTGATAAACTAATGGCTAGGGGAATGGCGCTCATTAAGAAGAAATGTAATTTGTCAGTAATTGGGCCAAAGTTACTATAAATTAAGGAATCTAAATTAAACCCGGCTCTTGCAGAAACAAAAATTTGACTCATTACTGGTAATAAAACAAAACTAGATAAGCCAATAGACAAAATGGTGGATATTCCAAGACGCATAATAGCTTCTTTTCTTTTCCCTTTTTCTTGATAATACCATAAGTAGATGGTGGCAGATAACAAAACAAATACGACTATCATCAAGGAAATATAAAAGGACGTAATTAGAGCAAGGGTTAAGACGATAATATAATATTTACTATTTTCTAAATCAAGTATTTTCTTTAGACCAATTAACAGTAAGGGAAATAAATACATCGCATCAATCCATGCGGTAATTTGAAAATGAAGTAAGCTATAAGATGAAAAGGCATATAAAAGACTAAATAATACTTTAGGTAACGATTTTACTTTAGGGAAAAATTTGTTAAAAAAGATTAATGCTGTAAAACCCGATAAAATCATTTTTAAAAAGACAATAATATTTACAACTTGATAGATAGAACTTCTTTCAAAAAAAAGGGCTAAAAGGCTAAATGGACTAGCAATATAGTAAATAATGGTAGCCAAAAAATTGGTGCCAAGTCCTGTGTGTAAGTCTAGAAATAAACCTTGATTATTGATGATTCCATCATATAATTGATAATAAAACGCTGTCACTTGAGCGTGCATATCACTGAAAATAACACTAGCGCTTCCAAAAGGGAAAAAGCCTTTTACTATCATTAAGATAAGAATCAACGCTAAACTAATTCCTCCTAATAAGAAATAATCTTTATATTTTTTCATTACTAACACCTAACCTCATTATATTTTTTAAAAATATCTTACTTTTTAGGGATATTCCTGTATATTTTTCGTAATATTCATCAAGAAAATTTGAAAAACTATCTACTAGGTCTTGATCCAATGATAATTTTTTTATCTTAGAAACGTCTACTTCCATCGATAGACGCATTAATTGGATCAACTTAGGGTCTACTAAGGATTGATTGGTAAGACACTTATGACAAAGAAATCCACCTTGTTCTAAATCAATGGTCACAATATTTTCTAAGCTTCCACACCCAACACATGAATCAAGTACTAATCCACATCCTAATAGAGGAAGGACTTTTAAGGAAAAGATACAACTTAATATTTTAGAAGGTACCCCTTCATTCATTTTTTCTAGTGTGGCAATTAGTAAATCAAAAAGAACCTCTTCTTTTTCTAATTCCGCAATTTTTTCTGTTAACTCTAGCAAATAATTAGCATAAGCTATATCTTCGATACTTGATAAAATATTAGAAAAAGGATCAATTACGTCTACACAAATTAAAGTAGATAAGCCATTTGGTTGATAATAAAAGTGAAAAAAACCATAAATGAGTCGAGCACTAACACTTCTAAGTTTACTTCTTATATTGCGACATCCCTTTGACAGTATTCCAATTTTACCATAATCTTTGGTAAAAACGGTAAGAATTTTGCTCGATTCACTATAGTTTATCTCTTTTAAAATGATTCCCATTGATTTTACAATCTCCACGAGTTGTCACTTCTTTTCTTTTATTTTTTTGGCTAACAGATAATAATTAATTTCGCCTGTTTCTTTAAATAATTTCCAAAGTACATCGTTCATTTTTATCACCTCTATTATTATCGTGATAAAATGATTTAATTTTTATACATCATCTTTTAAACCCAGTTCAATTAAATGCTTTTCTCTATCTCTCCAGTTAGCAATAGTCTTCACTAATGTTTCTAAATAAACTTGCTTTTCTAATTGTTCTTCTAAATCACGTCTTGCTTCCATTCCAATTTGTTTTAAGAGTTGCCCATTTTTGCCAATGATGATTTTTTTAATGTTCTCTCGATCCACAACAATGACTACTCGGATAAATACTTTAGTATCTTCTTCTCTAAATTCTTCAACATAACATGTTACAGAATGGGGAATTTCATCTCTTGTTAAACGAAGAATTTTCTCTCTTACTAACTCACTTGCCATAAAAGACATAGAAATATTCGTTAAAGCATCTTTTTCAAAGTATGGAGGATTATCTTCTAAATATTTTTTAATGGTTTTTAATAATTCCTCAATATTTTTCTTTTTTAATGCGGACAAAGGAATAATTTCTTGAAAAGCATATTCACTAGAAAGTTCATGAATTTTTTCAATTAGTTCCTCTTTTTTTAAGCAGTCTACTTTATTCAACACAAGAAAAATAGGAACATTTTGATTTTTGATTTTTTCTAAGACGAAACGATCACCTTTTCCAAAGCCTTTAGAAATATCTACTACAAATAAGATTAAATCAACATCATTTGCTGCTGTGTAGGCTTTTTTATTAAGAATACTTTCTAGTTTGTGCCCTGGTTTATGAACTCCTGGGGAATCAATAAAGATAATTTGACTATCATTATCTTGATAAATCCCTTGAATGTTGTTTCTTGTTGTCCCTGATTTTGGAGAGGTAATCGATAAGTGCATGCCTAAAATTGTATTTAGCAAAGTACTTTTACCAACATTAGACCGACCTGTTATACTAACGAAACCGCATTTCATGATAAATCCTCATCATCAAAAGGGTAAGGGCACAAATCTTTTAGAGTAACACTCGTCTCATCTTTTGAGGTATAACAGGTAACTGGAGTATCCATCGTTAGAAATTCTAGTAATACTTGACGACATGCAAAGCAAGGCCAACCGATTTTATCACTAGATAACATCAAATACACATGATTAAAGTCCCCTTTTTTATATCCAGCACAGATAGCACTTGCTATAGCATTTCTCTCTGCACATATGCTTGTCCCATTCGCATTTTCCACATTAACTCCACAAAATTCACTTCCATCGTTCATTTTAATGATACAAGATACAGGAAAATGATAATATGGGGAATAACTTCGTTTTAATAATTCTTGTAATTTTTCTCTCATAAATCCTCCTAGAATAGTGCTAAAATTTTGGGTAAAAAGATAATGATTCCAACAGCTAAGGCAGCTAGAGATAACACGCCCACTGCAGCACTTGCTGTATCTTTCGCTATTTTTGCTAAAGGGTGTATATCAGGCATTGCCATATCAACCGTTGCTTCTATCGCCGTATTTAATAACTCTGCTCCCATGACGAATCCAAATAACACAATACAAATTAACCACTCGGTAACCGATATTTTCAATAAGATACCGCCGATAATAACCACAATGGTTGCTAATAAATGAATTAACATACTTTGCTCATTTAAATAAGCATACCTTAACCCTGCATAAGAATATTTAAAACTATCTAAAAAACGTTGAAATCCTAATCTTTTTCTTCTACCTTTTGATTCCATAATCACTTAATACCTCCTCTTGTTTTTTAAACATGATCTCTTCTTCTTCTTTTGTTTGATGATCATAACCTAGTAAATGATAAAATCCATGAATCGCTAGAAATGAATACTCTCTTTCAAAGGAATGTCCATAATCTCTAGCTTGTTCACTGGCTTTTTCCATCGATAGATAAATATCTCCTAAAACTCTATTTTCATAAGGTGCTACCTGGCTGGGTTCATCTTCTAAAGCAAAAGTAATAACATCTGTTATTCTATCTATCCCTCGGTAGGTTTGATTTAACATATGAATTTCTTCATTTTCTACTAAAATTAAATTAAATTCCACATTGGTTAAACCTTCTTTTTGACAGGCAAATGCTAATAGTTTTCTTAGCTTTTCTATTTGCTCATCATAAACTTTAATCGTTTCATTAAATACACCAATTTTATTCATAACTTCCCCCTATAACATACAAACAATTCCTAGTAAAATCAAAAGTGATAAAGTATTTAAAAACCATTCTGTCTTAAATACCTTCGGTAGATAATTTCCTAACTTTTCTAAAGCCACATAGATAAAATAGCCTAACATTCCACCAATCATATTTAAGATGATATCATCAACATCAAACACTCGACCTATAGCCAGCTGGGTAAGTTCAATAGATACACTAACTAAGGTAATTAAAAAGAGAGCTATGCTTTTTTTATCTAGTTTTAAATAATAAGAACAAAAGAATCCATAAGGCATAAACATAATCATGTTTCCTAGTACGTTTTTAAAAAACAGTCTACTTCCTAAAGGATACCTTGTCATTTCTTTAAAAGGAATAAAGTTGTTTCCGCTCCACGCTACATCTTGAAACGTCACCACTTGGAACAAACAAACAATATAAATGATAAAGGATAACATCAATAATTCTTTGTATAACGTAAAATGGATTTTATTTCGATACAAATACGTAATCCGTAGGGAAATGACAATAATACAAGATATTAAAATCATTGGCCAAGTAAGATGCATAACATCGTGTAACGTTCTACTCAGTGGTTCCATTTTTTTCCACCTCTATTCTTGTTTTGGTTCCTCGTTTGTTGGTATTTCTTCTCCTGCTGTAATATCTTCGTGAACTTTAAAAAATAAGTCTACTATTATTTTACTCTCTTTTTCTTGAATTTTCAAAACTTTTTGCGAAATTATTTCACTATTTTCCCCTAATGATTTTAATAACTTCTCACTTGCTAGTTCTTCTGCCTTAATTAAAGCGGATTCTTTGGTATAAATTTCTTCGATACGATTGACTTCATACTCTTCACTAAAAGATAAAGATAAAGGAAGAAAATCATGGGTAATCGAAAATAAATTTTTACTTTGGGATGCGCGATAAGTATTTTTATCGAATAAATGATAAGAATTAGATAAAAAACGAATAGTAAAAACTTTCTTTTTTTCTCCAGTTAGATACTCTTCTTTATAATATAGGGGCATTTCAACAGTTGTTTGATACCAAGTCTCAGCAATAACTTTTCCTTCTGCTCTAACACGAGCCATCTCTTCTTCCTGATTTTTAATTAATCCAGTGATTAAAATATCCCCTTTTTTTACGTAGGCATTCTTTTTACTTACTACTTCTCCTTTAGATGCTTCAATAAAGTAAATGATTCCATCTTTTCTAGCTACAATATTTTGAGGATTTCCTTCTTCTTTAATATCAATTTTTTTTCTCTCTTCAAAGCGCACAATATATTTTGTTCCAATTCTATCTAATTCTAACCATTCTAAAAGATTTTTATTTTCTACTAACATTTGGTTAACAATATTCTCTTTTTTCTCATTGGTTAATTGAAAATGCCACTTTTTAACTCCCTTTTTTTCTAATTCGGTTAAAACATATTGACTAAGTTTTTGATTACTATGCTCTATTTCAACGCTAAAAATTAATCTACTTAGGAAAAATAGTAGAAAAAAACTAATGAACACCGAGGTAATAAAATACTTTTTCTCATTAAGAAAATAGGAAAATTTTACTAATCCAAAACGATCAATTACTTCCATTTGATAACTGGTTTTCATCTTTTTTAATTTTGTATAATCTTCTTTAGAAATTACAATTTCCAAATAGTCGGAAAACATTTCTACTTGATAGAGATTAATCTTTAATTTTAATAGGTATTTAAAGAAAGTTCTAGGATTTTTACCGATGATTCTTATTTTATATTGATTGGTAAACATTAAGCAAAAGTAATACTACTGATTTGTCCTTTAAGCAAGAGTTCTTTTTCTAGTAGTTTTAACACAACCAGTTTTTCTCCTTTAATCATAATTACTTTTTTTTCTAATAAAAGGGATACATAATTAGAATCAATAGTTACTATTTTCTCGTAGTTTAATACATGTAATTTATCACTAGTAAGCATTAATCGAAATTTTTTATCATCGACATAATCTCTTAAATCCTTTATCATCCTATCACCTAATAAAGTTTATGAAATAGGAAAAAATTAATGCGAAAGAATCACTTCCCTCTAACTCATATTATAGGAAAAAATTAAGGTTATCTATCAAAAATTTTAAAAAATTAATTTTTTTCTTTAAATGATTTTTTGTATCTTATTTTATTTGAAACTCTACATAAACGATTTTGTTAGAATCGTCTTCTGCCATTTCCACGCCTTGTACTAAGCGATAGGTTCCTTTTTTTAATTTACCATATCCGTATTCCCATTTACAATCAATTTCTAAATGACCATTTTCATCGGTAATATAGCTTCTACTAGACCATACTTTTCCTGATGATAAGTTTATCCATCGCCCAATTCCCTTTTTATAAATGGTATACCAATCGTTATATCTATTTTTCTTTTCTGACTTATCCGTGATGATAATTGTTGCCCCAGTATTCGTTAAAGTTCCTTCTTTAATTTCTATTGATATACCACTAGCAACTTCTAAACGTGTAAAATGATTACCCTCATATTCTCTTGCTACCATTAGCGTAACCCCTAAAATACCATAGAAGGGGGGCTTTATCAATTCTTTTGACTACAAAAAACTAAAGATTTCTCTTTAGCCTAGTTAAGTTTTTCTTTAATGATTTGACTAACCCTTCCCATATCAGATCTACCTTTTAATTTAGGGGTAACTTCCTTCATGATTTTTCCCATATCTTTACTATCCACTGGTTGAATCATTTGAAAAGCTTCATCGATAATAGCTAAAACTTCTTCTTCATTTAATGGTTTTGGTAAATACTCTTTTAATATTGCTAACTCACCATTGGTCTTCTCTACTAAATCAGCACGGTTTCCCTTTTGAAATTCCATAATAGAGTCTTGTCTCATTTTTACTTGCTTATTAATAATATCAATTGCTAATTCATCATTTAATTCGCGTTTTTTATCAATATGTTCCATTTGCATAGCGGCCTTTATCATGCGAAGAACAGTAAGACGCCCCTTATCTTGACTTTTCATCGCAATAACCATATCACTAGATATTTTTTCTACTAAATTCATCATCTTCACCTTCTTGCTCTTTAGTATAGCACACCCACTATTTTTAATCAAGAAAAAACACAAGGTATACTTGTGCATTTTTCCATTATTAATCTTCTTTTCTACGGCTGTTTTTATTTCTCTTTCGTGCATTTTTGATGCCTTCTTTTTTCGCATTTCTTCTACGTACGCCTGGTTTATCATAACATTCTCTTTTTCTGCACTCAGAAGGGAGTCCATCCTTGTTCACTTTTTGTTTTAATTTTCTTAACGCCATATCTAAATTCCCGTTACGAACAGTTACTTGTGTCATTCTAATCCCTCCCTTCGCTTTTCCTAAATTAGATTATAGCATAACAGTTAGGTATTTTCAACAAAAATCGTTGATTTACCTTTTATTTTTTCAATTTTTGCTTTTCTCTAGCAATCGTTGCGAATGGGTCTTCATCGCTAGATAAATGAGAATAATCCTTCCAAGTTTCTACTTTTCTTAATGTAGTTTGATAAACTTTTGGATTATCTTCTACTGTAGTTAACACTTTTTCTACTAACATTAGTAATTTCTCTTTTGGTAACTTGAATGTTTTTTGATATAAATCATCATAGAAAAACGCACTACTGGTTAACTGTTCCATTACTTCTTTTCGAATAGGTAAACCTAGTTCACTAGCAATTATTTCCAAACATAGTAACTCCTCTTCCAATGATAATACCTCCTTATTGGTAATAAATGCGAACTAATAAAAAAATGTGCTTATTCTAATGGACATAAAGAAGATTTTTCAATACGACGTAAACAAGATCCTAAATCTTTTCCTACATCATAAATAAATTTAAAGATGGAGCATACCGCGTTAACAATAGAACCTGTTACACTAGCTCCTCCTTTTATCAAAAGTAACTCTTGTTCATTTAAATTTTTCATCTTTTTTATTTTTCTTCACAAGCCTTAGGATGCACAATGCCATCAATTATTCCTGATAGGAAAATAACTAATGCACCAATGCCAACTCCAGCCCATATCGAAAATCCTCCTTTCATATTCTTTAATGATTCTTGACTAAGTGGTTTCATATTAGCCTCCTTTTATACTTTCTAATACTACTGTAAATAATTTTTTTCTTACCAACACCATATCGATACTATTTCCCAATTTTTTTGTTGTCGTAAAAGTAACCTGTTGAGGTTTTTCCTTTTTTTCATTATAAACGACATTTAAAATACGATAAGAAAACTCTTCGTTTTTATCGAGCAATGATATAGAATTCATCATTTCAGCTAACTCGATATTATCAACTTGAATTTGATAATACCCTGATTCTAACGTTACAACTTCAATGGACTTCGTTAGCAAAATTTCCTTTCTCATTAGATAAAAAAGAAATAATGTAAAAATGATTAGTAGGAGTGTCATAAGGAAAAAGAAGAGAAGAAAAAAACGATTTTCCAATTTTTGTTTAAAATGATCAACGGAAATATAAGTAATCATCAATTAACTTTTTATCATCTAATACTATTCTTCGTGAAAATAAATCTAAGTTGTTTTTCCGATGAGACACCACTAGTATTGTCCTTCCTTCTAAATAATTAAACATCGCTTTCATGATTCTCCTTTCCCGTAATATATCTAATTGATTAAACGACTCATCAAATAAATATATCCTTGCTTTCTTAGCTAATGCTCTTGCTAAAATAATTCTTTGACGTTCCCCTCCTGATAAATTAACTCCATTTTCTTCAATTTTATATTGATATCCTAATAGACTACTAGCTACAATACTATCTACTTCCGTTATCTTACAAATTGTTAAAAATTCATCATAATCTATTTTTTGATTTAAGATAATATTTTGATATACCGTATCAGAAAAAAGTACTTCTTCTTGTGAAACATAACAAATATTTTCTCTAATTATTTCTAGTGGATAGGATAAAATATCACGATTATCTAAATAAATCATTTGATTGGATACTTCATAGTAGCGCATCAATATTTTAAGAAAAGTACTTTTTCCACTTCCTGAACTACCAAGTAAAGCCACTCTTGTTCCTTTGTCAATCGTTAAAGTCACATCTTGAAATAAAGGTTCATCTTCTTTTATAGAAAAACAAAGCTTTTTTAATTGTATTAATCCGTTTAAACAATTAGGAAGAGTCATAATACCATAAGAAAAGTCTTCTTGCTCTACTGAAAAAAGGTCATTTAATTGTTCAAAAGAAGTCTTACTATTTTCCCATTTTGAAGGAAGTTCTAAAAGTACTTCACATTGATGAATGGCTAAACGAGATAAGAAGGATACCATTAATAAATTTGATAAAATGATTCTTTGTTGTAATAGTAATAATCCTCCATAAGTAAGTAGTAAGTGTTCAATTAACAAACGAATAAAACTTTTCCCTTCTTCATTTAATTTAAATCGCAATTTTAATTTTTTTAATTTGATCAAATAATGAAATAAGTAAACTTTAATCTTTTCAAAAATATCTTCTTCAATATGCATACTTTTAATTGTTCCTAAACCATAAAAATACTCCGTTAATTTAGAATTTAATAAAGTAAGTTCTCCTTTCGTTTGATTAAGCATTTTATTGATAATAGGAATTTCTATTTTCATTATTAGTATTTGAGCAATCATAAATAAGAAAAATATATAGAAAAAGTAGCGATGTATTCTTCCTAATAAAACAAGTAGAATAATGAAAATAATGGTACTACTTATTCCATTTAATATAGGAAATAAAATGTAGAGAATATCATCTAAAAAAGAAAATTTGGAAATTAATTCTCCTGCAGTATGGTATTGGTGGTATTGATAAGGGAGATATAAGATGTGTTGAATTACTTTTTCACTGATAAAAAGCTGAAATTTTTGTAATAGGTGATTGGTAAAATATTCTTGGATCAAATGAATAATACGAATAAAAATAATCAACATCACAACAAACAAAAGGAAAAAGCTAAGAAGTGTTTTCTTTTGATACGCTACGCCATAATCTAATATCCATTGTAAGTGATAAGTAATCACTAACTCTAATAGGAATGATAGAAGCATACAAAATAAGATGGCAAATACTAAATACCACTGATGATAAAAGAAGCTAAAACAAAAACGTGAGAACCTTTTTTCTTCTTTTAATACAGGTAGTTTTGCTACTTTAGGACGAAAACATAAGTATTGATTCGTTGAAATTTTTTGATACTCCATAAAGCTATATTTTAATTTTCCTCTAGCGGGATCTAGTATATAGATATACTGACTTTTATGATTGATTTTTTCAATGACAACGAAGTGTTCATATTGATTTAAATGAACATGAGCAATGCAAGGTAGAATATCATTTGTAAGTTCTTCTAAGGAACCTGTTACTCCTTTCCCTTCTAAACCAAGATTACTTGCTGCTTCAATTAGATAATAAGCTGAAACTCCGTATTGATCTTGATGAGCAAGTATGCGCAAATACTCTCTACTAACTTCACCACCGTAATATTTTAAAATCATCAACAAACAAGTGATTCCACAATCTTTCTTATCTAATTGTGAAATAAGTTCTAAACGTGACACACCTTTTTTCACCTCCCAATATCATCATTGTAAGGCAAAATAAAAACTACCAAAAAAATTGAAAAAAAATCAAAAATTTGGTATAAAATCAAAAAATTTACACATATTAATCGTATCACTTGACAAATTGTAAAACTTACATAAGTCATGTACTAAAATAAAATTGGGTGATAAGATGAAATATGAAAGGATAAGAAATTTACGCGAAGATTTTGATATGACCCAAAACGACGTTGCTACCATCTTAGAGGTAAAACGTTCAACATACGCAATGTGGGAGTTAGGAGATATTAACTTTCCTATCTTAAAATTAGACCTCTTCGCACAACACTTCAAAACAAACATTGACTACCTACTAAATCTAACGAACAATAAATCTAAAATGCCCGCTCATGAGTCATTAAAGTTAGAATTTTTAGGAAAACGTCTAAAAGAATTTAGAAAGGAAAAGAAGTTAACACAAAAAGAAATGGCAAAGGTAATTGGAACAAATCAATCAGCATATGCTTACTACGAATATGGTTATACACAAATACCTTTAGATAAATTATGCAAATTAGCAAAGCATTACAATTTATCCATTAACTGGCTATGTTGTGATAGCGCCAAGAAGCATATTCAATAAAATAATTATAAGTTAACAAAAAAGAAAAGTCTATTGATTTAGGCTTTTTTCTTTTTCCAATTTCTTCCATAGATTTTTTTGTAGTTAGTCTTATATATATAATAATTTGACACAGTTTATTATCTATTATATAATGTTAGCAATAGAAAAAAACGTCAAGTTTGATTAAAAGTTGATAGGACTTTTAATATAGATTTTTTTCAATAGAGAGGTGTTAAAAATGAAAAAATTAGGAATTTTCTTTTTAGTAACTTTATTACTACTTTCTATAACAGGATGCAGTAATAATTCTACTAAGGGAAACAACAATGAGAAAACAGGAAAATTGGTTTGTAGTAAAACAGAAACGGATGAAGATGGTTATACTACAGATACCACCATTACAACTACTTATAAGAATAATAAACTACTTACGATAAAACAAGAAAGCCTACAAAAAATGGATGCTACATATATTGACTTCGTTTATGGTCTAGGCTCTTTAGTGATGAAAGCATTTGAAAACATTAATGGTATGAGTGTTTCATATGAAAAGGTTGGAAGTGACTCTATCAAGACTGTTTTTGATGTTAATTATGAAAAGCTAGATTATGATGCTTTAGAAGAAGTTTCAAAAGACTTAAATACAGATGAAGATAGTGGCGATGACCCTACACAAGCAATCACTAATTTCAAAAAGGATCTTACACTTGATGAATTTAGAGAAATGTATAATGATGCAAATGGATATACATGTAAATAAGCACTATTTGGTGCTTTTTTACTAGCTTAATTAAGATTATATGACATTGTTGATATAGAAACGAAGATGATTAGATGAACAATTTAGTAAATACCACAAATATAAATATTCGTAAAACAAGTATTCCTTTTAAAATATCAAAACCAAAGCCTAGTAAAAAATTAAAAAAGCTTTGATTGAAGCTGATAAAATGATGAATAGCTAAATAAAAGCAACCCCCTATAACAATGTAGAAGACTTATTTAAAGATTCAGATAATGATTGAACATGAATGAATGACGAACAATTAAGATAATTATAAAAATAAAAACCCCGTTTTAGCGAGGTTTTATTTTCTAGTGGTGTCTCCGAAGCGGACTAATCTATACATATTTTAAATTTTATTGTTGTTC
>CAOKBR010000019.1 GCA_948466735.1 uncultured Mycoplasmatota bacterium
CTTGTGTTAAACCTATTATTAAAAAAGGAAGTATTATTAATATTAAAGGAACTAACATTGCTTATGTAAGTCCACATATTATAACAGCGGGAAAGAATAATTATTTAATATTTAATGGAAGTGATACTTTATTTGTAAATGATTATTCTAAAAGTATTAAATTAAAGGATTTAGAAGTTCATATTAAAACAAATTAATTGTTTTAAAACTAGGCGTGCAAAAAGGAAGTACAATACTTGAGGTTAAAAGTATGGTCTTTTTGTACTTTTAATCTCTCTATAAAAAGAAAAGGAGAGATTAAAGAATGAACGAAGTAAAGAAAATTGTAGAGATTTACATTAAAGTGGGTACACTCGACCAAGCTCGTTAAGGATTTAGCTTAGGACAACAAGAGGAACAATTAAAAACCTTTTGTGAGCGAAAAGGGTACGAGATTTACAATATTATTGATGAAAAATGGTAAATGAAAATTTTAAAGCGGTTTCATTTAATAATAATATTTTAGAAATTCATAATATTGATAGAGAATACGCTAAAAATTTCCCCTTTATTATACGAAGAGAGAGTACGACAAAAGAAAAAAGCTGATAAAAAAACAAATCTAGTAATAGAAAATTTGATGAGTAATCATGTCTATAGCAATCCCTTAATCTTAACTTTGGTATTTGGTTTTTTCTTACCGATTTTATTTCTTGCCAGTTTATTTATTTTTCATGGTTAATTTAGTTGATTTATGAATAAATTTTTTATATAATAAAATGCAAGTTGTAAGAAGGAGAAAAATAATGAATTCAAACGAAGAAAATCCCATGATGAAAAGGTTTCAAAATGTGCACAGTATTTCTTGTAGTGAAAATGTTGTACTTACACTAGAAGGGAAAAGAGAAATTTGCTATAAAATGAATGAAGATAGTGATGATTTTTTTAATCTTTTTGTTACGCTACCTTATATAAAAGATGCCAGTAGATATTCTATTAGACCATTTGCATCGAATAAAATCATAGAAGAAGGAAAGTTTATCCACGGATTTAAACTTGTTCAATTAGCTAATGGTGAATATGGTTATATCAAGGAAGATACTAAAGAATTATTACCATTTCGATATGATGTAGCCACTAATTTTAATTCTTATGGTTTAGCAATGGTCGGAAAAGATGGAAGTGTAAGCTGGATTAATCAAGACTTTTCTTATTTAAAAGATAATGGTGATATAGCAAAAGAAGATTTAGAAGATACTTCAAAATTTGATGGCTTTTTTAAAGTTAGTGATTTTAGTAAAGGAAAATATCCTCTTGCTTTAGTCTTTAGAAGATATACTAAAAAGGCATTTTACATTGATACAACAGGAAAAATAAAGAATTTTTATCTTTATACAGGTACAGGAAGCAGTTTTGATTTTCATCGTCCATTTATTGTATTTAAAGGAAAAGATTTTAAGGATAAGGATTATTTAATTGAAGAAGAAGGCATTTTATTTTCTGATGGATATTATGTTCCAACATCAGCAATTTTAAATTTTTATGCGGAAAATAGAGTAGAAAAAGGTTTTTCGAATCAATTAGAAGAATTTATGGAAAAAGAAAAAATAAAGGCCAAATAAATTAAAAAAATTACTAGTTAAGTTGCTAGTAATTTTTATTTCATTATGCAATTTTAGATTTTGTATATTCATTCGGTTGATAATTTTCCAAATTAACTAATATTTCTAATGGTGCCGTATTCATAAATGGTGCAGTTAATTTTCTCATTAACATTCTTTGTTCTTGTAGACAAGCTTCTGTAATGATGGAATCTTTTAAATTAGGATCATACCACATTTGATCTTTTATCCTCTTTAATGGAAGGTAATCAATTTTTTCTTTTAAAATGGTATCAAATTTTTCTTTTAAGTTTGCTTCTAGATGATCAAAAAGTTCAATTTGCTCTAGTAAAGCACGTTTTTTCTTTTTTAAAGCATCTTTTTTTTCACTAATTAAATTACGCTCTTCTTCAATTTTTAACGTTGTATATTGAGGAAGTAAATTTAGATATTTTTCATCTATTTCAAAAGCATTGATTTCTTCAATTACTAAAGAAGATAGTACATTATCAGTTTGGTAAGTTGCTATAACAGCATTTAAAAATTCTTGTTCATTTTTCTTTCTGAAGAAAGCTAATTTACTTAGTTTACCCTTAATTCCTGTACTAGTTAGTCGATTAACTAGTTTTTCCATTTTAGGATTATTTTTTATTACTTTATCTTTATGCTTTAAAATAAAGTCCATAGATAATGCTTGTTTTGGATTGTTTTGATAATAGCGAAGTTGTTCCAATGCGGTTTTGTCATAGCGAGTATTTACTTCATTCATTGCTTTTTCTAATCCTTCATCTTTTTTGTCTAATTCTTTTTCATCTTTTAATATTTGAGAATAAGAATTAGGATTTTGGTGTAGCGTTGTTCCATATAGGTTTGCTTTAATTTCTCTACCTTTAAACATTTGTTGTTGAAGTGATATCATCGTATTTATAGAATGATAATCTTCTAGTAAAGTATCCTTAATTTCAGAATAAGTTACAGTAAGTGGTTGGTTGACTAAATCAGTTAGGTCTTCTAATTGAAATAGACGAACTAAAGTAGATGGAATGTCCTCTTTTGGTATGTTAAGGATAGATTCCATATATTGTAATTCTTCCTCTTTCATATTGGCAATAATCGCAAGGACTGCTAAGTTAGTAAATCTACGTAAGTAGTTAATTTTGTGTGCTAAAAGTTCTTCTTGTAAATCTAGTGATTCACTAGCTAATCTTTTCTTATTTTGGATACTTTCTAATTCATTTTGTAATTCTTTAATACGATCGGTCACAATGGAAAAATATTGTGTATAATTCATATCAAAGTCCCCCTTTTGATGCCACCTATTATACACCATTTTTTTTAAAAGTCAAGTTAAAATTGTGAAAAAATGAAAAAAATCAAAAAATGTTGTTGACAAGATAAAAATGCAGAGGTATAATGCGAAAAATAGAAAATTGAAAAAAATAAGTCTTTTTTCTTGTAATTTTATGGCTTTTATTATAGATTAAAATTATTGAAAGGAAAAAATAGTAAGACAAAATGAGAAAATTAACTAAATATGTAGTTTCATTAATTTCTACTGTAAACTTAGATTTAACAAAATCCTATCGCTTGCAGCGAGTAGTAATGCGACTTATTCATTTTCGCTTTGTAAAATATCCCTTTAAAAGAGTAGATACAAAATTAGAATTAACTACGCATTCTATTCCTCTTCGCTTTTATTTCCCAGAAAATGAAGATGCGTCTTCCTTGATTTTATTTTTTCACGGTGGTGGATTTGTCGCTGGGGATAATACTTCATATGATAAATTATGTGTCAAAATGGCAAAAGAATTTCAAAAAATTGTCGTTTTTGTGGATTATCGTCTAGCACCAGAGCATCCTTATCCTTGTGGTTTAGAAGATTGTTATGAAGTAGCCAAAGCATTTTATCTTGATAGTTTTTTAAAAGAAATAAAAAAAGATGCTATTACTTTAATGGGAGACTCTGCGGGGGGGAATTTAGTAGCAGCAATTTCTCTAAGAGCAAGGGATGAAGGTCTTTTTTATCCTGAAAGGCAAATTTTAATTTACCCAGTTGTATATGATGATCACTCTCCTAAAGCTAAATTTTTATCGATTCATGAAAAGGGAAATGATTATTTATTAAAATCAAAATATGTTGAAGATTACTTTAATTTGTATGTTTCTAAAGAAAATAGAAAAAATCCTTACGTTAGTCCACTCTTAGCAAAAGACTTTACCAATTTACCAAAAACTTTAATTGTTGCAGCAGAACTAGATCCATTAGTCGATGAAGGATGGGAATACGCTAAATGTTTACAACAAGCAGAAAACGAAGTAGAGTATTATCAATTTGATGGCTGCTTACATGGTTTTTTTAATGGAAATTTGTATTCAAAAGAAGTAAAACAAGCTTTTCATTATATTAATGAATTCCTAAATCAAAAATAATGCTTATTAGTGTAAAATATAGCTTGTAAAGATGATGTATAATCCATATTGTAGAGTTTAAATTTTATTAATTTGTGGTACAATATTATCGTTAGGAGGAATTAATAATGAATGAATATTTTAAAACTTTTCAAGGAGAAAAGTGGAAAAAAGAAATAGATGTTGAAAATTTTATTCAGGAGAATATCACGCCATATAACGGAGATGATGTCTTTTTGGAGAAACCTACAACAAAGACAAAAAAGGTTTGGGAGCGCTGTTCAGACTTATTAAAAAAAGAATTAAAGAAGCAAGTTTTAGATATAGATGTTAACCATGTATCAGGAATTGATTCGTATGAAGCTGGATACATTGATAAGCAAAATGAGGTTATCGTTGGGCTACAAACAGATGAACCATTAAAGAGAATTGTTAACCCATATGGTGGAATTCGTATGGTTTATAATTCCTTGGAAGCTTATGGTTACACGCTTAATAAAGATATTGATAATTATTTTAATCAATTTAGAAAGACACATAATCAAGGAGTGTTTGATGTTTACACGGATAAGATGCGTCTAGCTAGAAAAGTGGGTTTACTAACAGGATTACCTGATGCTTATGGACGCGGTAGAATCATTGGTGATTATCGTCGTATAGCTTTATATGGAATCGATTATTTGATGGAAGAAAAGAAAAAAGATCACGATAATTTACTAGGTTCGATGAGTGATGAGTTGATTCGTTTACGTGAGGAAGTAACAGAACAATATAATGCCCTAGATTTAATTAAAAAAATGGCTCTACGTTATGGATATGATATATCAAAACCAGCTACTAATGCGAAAGAAGCAATTCAATGGACTTATTTTGGCTATTTAGCAGCAGTAAAAGAAAATAACGGTGCAGCAATGAGTTTAGGTAGAGTTGATGCTTTCTTTGATATTTATCTAGAACATGACTTAAAAGAGGGAATTATTACTGAGGATGAAGCTCAAGAGTTAATTGATCAGTTTGTCATTAAATTACGTTTGGTGAGACATTTAAGAACACCAGAGTATGATGAGCTGTTTTCAGGAGATCCAACGTGGGTTACAGCATCTATTGGTGGTGTAGCTAATAACGGAAGTCATATGGTAACAAAAACTTCTTATCGACTTTTACATACCCTAACAAATTTAGATCCAGCGCCTGAACCTAATATGACGGTATTATGGAGTCAAAAGTTACCAAAGGCTTTTAAGGAATATTGTGCAAAAATGTCTATTGCAACAGATGCGATTCAATATGAAAATGATGATGTAATGCGTCCTTTATATGGAGACGATTATGCGATTGCTTGTTGTGTATCGGCAATGAAAATAGGTAAGCAAATGCAGTTTTTTGGTGCACGTTGTAATTTAGCAAAATCCTTATTATATGCCATCAATGGAGGAATTGATGAAGTTAAGGGATTAAAGGTATTAGATGATTTAGAAAAAATTACTGATGAAGTGCTAGATTATGATAAAGTAAAAAAAGTTTATTATCATGTATTAGAAGAAGTAGCAGAGTTATATGTGAATACGATGAATATTATTCATTATATGCATGATAAATATGCTTACGAACGTGGTCAAATGGCATTACATGATACGTTTGTGGAACATTTAATGGCTTTTGGTGTTGCAGGACTTAGTGTTGCAGCAGACTCCTTATCGGCGATTAAGTATGCTAAGGTTAAACCTATTCGAAATGAAGAGGGAATTGCTATTGACTTTGAAGTTGAAGGAGATTATCCAAAGTATGGAAATGATGATGATAGGGTAGATAAAATTGCTACAGATATTTTGGAGAAATTTTATCAAGAGTTATGTAAACATAAGATTTATAAAGATGCGGTCCATACGTTATCAGTATTAACGATTACCTCTAATGTAGTGTATGGAGAAAAAACAGGTGCTACACCAGACGGACGTAAAGCGGGAGTTCCTTTTGCTCCAGGTGCTAATCCAATGCATGGACGTGATTGTACAGGTGCACTAGCATCATTAAACTCTGTGGCTAAAATCAAGTATGAGAATTGTTGTCAAGATGGAGTATCTAATACTTTCTCAATCGTTCCAACGGCACTAGGAAAAACAGAGGAAGAACAAATTACAAATTTGGTAGCGATTTTGGATGGTTATTTTATTCAAGGAGCACATCATTTGAATGTTAATGTATTAAATCGCTCTATGTTAGAAGATGCGATGGAAAATCCTGAAAAGTATCCTTTGTTAACGATTCGTGTATCAGGGTACGCAGTAAGATTTAATCGATTAACGAGAAAACAGCAACAAGAAGTCATTGCTAGAACTTTCCATGAGAGTTTGTAATGATAATGGGGAGTATTGATTCGATTGAAAGTATGGGCTTAGTTGATGGTCCAGGGATAAGAACAGTTGTTTTTTTTAATGGTTGTTCTTTACGTTGTTTGTATTGTCATAATCCAGAAATGTGGAAGATGAAAGAGAAAAACATAACCCCAAAGGAGCTAGTCGAAAAGATTAAGCGATATCGTCCTTATTATCAAGATAATGGCGGAGTAACTTTTTCTGGAGGGGAACCCTTAATGCAGCCTGAGTTTCTACTGGAGTGTTGTCGCTTATTAAAAAGTGAAAATATTCACATTGCTTTAGATACTGCAGGTGTTGGAACCATTTTAATCGATGAAATTCTAGATTTAGTTGATTTAGTGATTTTAGATATTAAACACGTGGATAAGGTGGGATACCAAAATTTGGTGAAACAAAGTATGGACAAATCACTAGAATTCATTGAAAAGTTAAAACACCACAACAATAAAGTGTGGCTTCGTCAGGTAATTGTTCCTAGTATTCATGATAATGTGGATTATATCAAGAAGCTTAAGAAGTTTATTAGGGAAATTCCTCATGTGGAAAAAATAGAGTTTATTCCTTATCATAAGTTGGGAACGGAAAAATATGACGCAATGAAATTATATAATCCACTAAAAGATTTACCTGCGATGAATAAGGAAAAATGTGAAGAACTTTATCAAGAATTTTTAAAGGCAAAATAAAAGATGGCAACTTAATTATATGGTGATTATAAAAAACTTCAATCGACATTTTATCGGTTGAAGTTTTTCTTATTTTTTAGGGATTTTTTTAATAACTTTGCTATAGACTTTTTGCTCTTTACTTTCTAAATCCTTTAGTTTTACTTGATTAGTTTTTTTATCATCTTGAAGTAAATTTGATATACTTTATAGTTCATCTTAATTCTCCTTATTTTGCCTTTTTCTCATCAACCATTTTATCTTCCATATTGTATAAAGCAACTACCCCATGGATATAACTTAATATTGCTTTTTCTTTTGGTGTATACATTGTCCTATTTTGAATATCAATATTTTTTGCTAGTTTCTCTTTTTCGATATTATAACATTCTTGATATAAAGTAGATAAGTATCTTAGGGAATGATTTGGTAAAAGTGTTTCATTTAATACATTATCTAATTTAGCGTGATTATGGTCTACTCCTAAAAATTCCATAAAAGCTTGCTTAATTTTTGAATTGGTAAATAACATCTTAGTAATTTCATAAGGTATTACTAAACAGTTTCCTAAAGAATCATAGCACTTAGCGTCTTTTATATTTGCTAAGGCAACACTTAAACGTTGATCAATTTTATTCATTTCTTTTTCATCGATTGCTAAGACTTCTAGTAAAATACCTTCACCAACATAGCTAGTAAGAGCTTCATCAAAGACAATCGGAAGAAAATCTGTTGTTGTCTTTTTGGTATCTTTATGATAAACGTACTCCTTTAACCCCATAGGAATCACAAGGCAATCGCTATATTCTTGTTTCGGTGTACAAAATGTAGCGTGAACCATTTCATGAATTAATTCATACATCAAAAATAACTTTGGAACATCCACTCTTACATAACAATGTTTCTCTCCCCAAATATCTTCCTTATTGTTAATAACATTAGAAAATTGATATTTAAATAACCCATATTCAGAATAGGCTAAATCATTTCCAAAATCAATAACATTCGGTGGGATACAATTCTTTTTATATTCAGCTTCTTCATATAAATGAAATTTCATATTTAAAAATTGTAAAACAAACCTTTCATATAAAGTCTTATCCAAACCATTTTCTAAATTCATTTTATCAAAAAAATTACCAGCGGCATAGGCAATTAAAATCGCATAATCTTCAAATAAATTTCTTAACGAACTATTCTTAAATTGTTTTAAGTAAGAAGCCTCTTTATCCACTTCATCTACTTTATTAAAGATATTTTCAATAGTCCCCATAATTTGATATAATCGATTCTTATCTATCATACCTTATTCCCCCCTAATTGAGTTTTTATTATAAAATAAGATATGCAAATTGTCAATTTATATTGTTATTTTTTAAAAATTTTCCTATAATGAATGTGGTGATTGGAATATGAGATTAGCAAATACTTGGAAAGATTATGAGTTGATTGACTGTAGCAACGGTGAGAAATTTGAGCGATGGGGTGATATTTATTTACTTCGACCTGACCCCCAAATTATTTGGAATCATGGGAATTTATTAGAAAATTATAAAGAAATTAACGCGGTGTATCATCGCAGCAACAAAGGTGGTGGACATTGGGAAAATTTAAAAGGTACACCTCTTACCTGGAAGATCAAATATAAGCATTTAACATTTTGTATTAAGCAAATGGGTTTTAAACATACTGGATTATTCCCTGAACAAGCAGTAAACTGGGATTTTGTTATGGAAAAAATTGAAAAAGCAAATCGTAAGGTTAAAGTGCTTAATCTTTTTGCATACACTGGAGCAGCTAGTATTGCTTGTTTATCCAAAGGAGCAAGTGTTGTTCATGTAGATTCATCAAAAGGAATGAATGAATGGGCAAAAGAAAATGTAAAAGCTTCTAATTTAAGTGATGCTCCTATTCGTTTTATTGTGGATGATGTGCTAAAGTTTGTCAAAAGAGAGGCTAGACGCGGTAATTTATATGATGCCATTATTATGGATCCACCTAGTTATGGAAAAGGCACTAATGGAGAAATTTGGGATATTGAAAAAGATTTAGAGCCACTAATCAAAGCTTGTATGGATATTTTAGTGGATGCTCCTTTATTCTTTTTAATTAATTCTTATACTACAGGTTTATCTAGTAGTGTCTTAGAAAATTTACTTAAAATTTATTTTAAGGATAAGAAAGGTAAGATTGACACAGGAGAAATTGGATTACCAATAAAAAATAGTAACTTGGTACTTCCTTGTGGAATTTACGGAAGGTATCAAAGTAATGACTAAGTTAGAGGTATTATATGAAGATAATCATGTGATTGTAGTAGTAAAACCTGTTAATGTATTAAGTCAAGCGGATGCTACACATGATTTAGATTTACTTACAATGGTAAAGGAGTATGTGAAGGAAAAGTATCATAAAAAGGGAGATGCTTATATTGGTTTAGTCCATCGACTAGATCGTCCCGTTGGTGGGGTAATGGTTTTTGCTAGAACTTCTAAAGCAGCAAATAGGTTAAATGAACAAATAAAAAATCATAAGGTAAAAAAAGAGTACTTGGCAATCGTTCATGGCATTATAGAAAGTGATGGGAACTTTGTTGATTATTTACTAAAAAAGGATGATGGAAATACCGTAGTAAGTCCTAAGGGAAAGAAAAGTGAATTAACGTATGAAGTGCTAAAGGTGGATAAGAAGGATAATTTATCGCTAGTAAAGGTTCATTTATTAACAGGTCGTCATCATCAAATTAGAGTACAATTTAAAAGTCATAATCACCCTCTTTTAGGAGATATGCGTTATGGAAAACAAGAAAAGACTGGACTTTGCTTATATGCTTATCAATTATCTTTTTATCATCCAATAAGTAGGGAATTAATGACGTTTAAGAAAATGCCATCTGACAAAATATGGACACGTTTTAAATAGTAAAGAAATGTAAAGATAGAAAAATAATTTGCTTTTTTCATCTTTTTTTGTTATCATTTAAATAGAATAAAATAAGGGAGATGAAATAGATGAATACACTTGCTATTGATTTTAGTGTCGATTGGTTTTTAACTATCCCTGGAATGCTAATCACTGGTGGAGTTCTATTATTAATTATTGCATTAATTATTTTTATTACCTCGGGTAGTAAGAAGGAAAAATCAAAGAAGGATACTAGTAACGAAAATGTTACGCCAACTCCTGATATGAGTTTCCAAAATCAGGCAGGTTTTTCTAATATGGGAATGTCTTATGGAATGATGCAAGATAATACTATGAATGCTGTACCAGAGATGAATGCTAATCCAATGGGACAAGGAGTGCAAACACCATCGTTTATGCAAATGAACCCTATGGAACCAAATACTATTAATGATACTACGCAAGGATTAAATATGGGAGTAAATCAAGGACTAGATATGAATCAAGCTCCACAAGCTCCAGCAGTAGAACCTAATTTTAATCCAGTGTTACCAAGTATTGAGACACCTCAAGCACCAGCGGCGGATTTAAATAATACTATACCACAAAGTGGAATTGATCAATTTGCATCAGTTCAACCAGTAAATGATGTGACATTACCTCCAGTAGCACCTGTTAGTGAAACACCACAACAAAATGTGATTATGGATACACCGATTGCTAATTCTACAGTAATGCCTACGGTAGAACCTATTGTACAACCAGAAAATATGGAAGTAGAAATTCCAATGCCTACAGTAGAAGCACCTGTTATGCCTGATGTTACACCAATTGTGGAAGCAGCAACACCAGTTGTAGATGCACTACCAACAGAAGCTACGGTAGTTGCACCAGTGGAAGAAGCTGTTGAGTCTAAAGGAATTTATGGTGGGGTAGAACCAGTGGTACCTGATATGAGTCAAAAAGAGGAAGTAACTCATGAGATTTATGGAGGAGCTAATCCACTAGAGAATACTCAACCAATTCCAGTTGTACCTCGTAGTGCATATCAAGGTGAGAGTCCACTTCCAGAAGAGATGAGTAATGCGATTGCACAAGAAAATAGCAATCCAGTAACACAAAAAGTAGAAGAAGTTGCACCAGTGGCAACACCTGAGGTAGCCCCTACACTAGAAGCTACACCAAGTAATTCAGATGATGTTGAAGTGTTAGATTTTTAAAATAAAGGCGTTGATTAACGATGCTTTTTTTTCTGATTTGATCAACTTCAATGTTTTTTTTGTATAATAATAAGTATTAATTATTTTTTAAAATGTTATACTATAGAATAAGAAAGGATAAAAAATTGAGATAATACTTTAATCCAATATAGTCAACATTTTGGTATTCAAGAAAATTTGGATCATCATAAATTATAGTAATATAGTTATTTCTATTCCTTAATTGATAATTTTATTTTCTTTTTGTTCTTTTTTATCAAGTTGGTAAATAAAATATTAATGTAACAGAAAGGATGATAAAATTTATGGAAACATTAAAAGTTGGGGCTAAGTCTAACCCTAATTCAGTAGCAGGAGCACTAGCGAATGTATTTAGGGAAAAAGGCGAAGTAGAAATTCAAGCCGTTGGAGCAGGTGCATTAAATCAAGCGATAAAAGCGATTGCTATAGCTAGAGGATTTGTTGCTCCATCAGGAAAAAATTTAGTTTGTATCCCAGCGTTCACTGATATTGTAATCGATGGGGAAGAACGAACAGCAATTAAGTTAATCGTAGAAGCAAAATAAGCTTCTTTTCTTTTTTATAATAAATAACTCTAGCTTTTTGGTATAAGTTTTGATAAAATAAAGCTAAATGAGGAGTATGATATATAGACATTGAAGAAATTGAAGCTTTATTAAAAGAGTTTTTATTTAATAAACCAATAAAAATATGACAGAAGATACTATGAAAAGTATAATCATATTGAATAGATGGCAATAAAAACAAAATTTTTGAATTGTTTTTTGCAAGGTTTACATAATTTTGCTATAATAGGAACTAGAAAGTGGGAAGAAGTATGATTTTCGTTACTTTAGGTACACAGGATAAAAGTTTTCATCGACTGCTTGATTGGATAGATAAGTTAATTGATGAGAAAAAAATTAAAGATAAAGTAGTTGTTCAAGCAGGTTTTACTAAGTATTCTTCTAAAAATATGGATATACTAGATTATGTATCGATGGATGAATTTGATTGCTTGATGAATGAGTGTTCTATTTTAATTACGCATGGTGGAGTAGGTTCCATTATGGCAGGATTAACACATCAAAAAAAAGTCATTGCCATTCCAAGATTAGAAAAATTTTTAGAACATACCAATGACCATCAGGTTCAAATTGTGACAAGATTAAAAGAAGAAGGGTATATTTTAGGAGCAAATAGCATTGAAGAATTAGATAGTTCCCTAAAGGAAATTTTTAAGTTTATTCCTAAAAAATATGAAAGTAATACCAAAAATTTAATTGAATTTTTAGAAAATTATATTGACGAGGATAAGATGTTAAGTAAAAAAGATAGAATAAAAGAACTATATCATCAATATAGGGAAGTACTCATGTATTTACTCTTTGGTGTATTAACGACAATAGTGAATATTATTAGTTATTATCTATTTACTAGAGTAATTCCACTAGGAGAATATGTTAGTAATATCATCGCATGGGTGATTTCTGTTAGTTTTGCTTTTGTTACAAATAAGCTTTTTGTCTTTGATAGTAAAAGTAAAAATAAAAAGATTTTAGTTAAAGAGTTAGTATCCTTTATTGGATTTCGTCTATTGTCCTTAGGAATAGATATGGGATCGATGTTTGTGATGATTTCCCTTTTACGATTTAATGACATGATAGCAAAAATTTTAGCAAATGGTATTGTTATTGTGTTAAATTATATATTTAGTAAGTTATTTATTTTCAAAAAAGAGGTGTAGAAATGAAGAAAATATCGATTATTGTTCCATGTTACAATGAAGAAGAGTCGTTACCATTATTTTATGAGGAGATTACAAAAGTTGCTAAGAAAATGAAAAAATGTGTGTTTGAATTTATCTTAGTTAACGATGGAAGTCGTGATAAAACCTTAGAAATTATTAGAAATTACGCAAAAGAAGATGATCGAGTTCGTTATATTTCATTTTCGCGTAATTTTGGAAAAGAAGCGGCAATGTTTGCGGGATTAGAAGCGTCTACTGGAGACTATACAGCCATAATGGATGCTGATTTACAAGATCCACCTAGTTTGTTGATTGAAATGTTTGATACGCTTGAAGAAGGTGAGTATGATTGTATTGCCACAAGAAGTACTTCAAGAAATGGTTATTCTTTTTTAAGAAAAACGTTCACAGGATGGTTTTATAAAATTATTGCTAAAATTTCAAAAATCGAAATGGTAAACGGAGCAAGGGACTTTCGTTTAATGACTAGGCAAATGGTTAATGCGATTTTATCGATGAGGGAGTACAATCGTTATTCCAAAGGGTTATTTAGCTTTGTTGGATTTAATACCAAATGGATTGAATTTGAAAATCAAGATCGTCAAGTAGGAACATCAAAGTTTAATTTCTTTAAATTATTCTCTTATGCAATTGAAGGAATTGTAGGTTTTTCTACCGCACCTTTAGTGTTTGCAGCCTTAATCGGTGTTATCTTTTGTGTTATTGCGTTTTTATTAATTGTTGTAATTATTGTGAAAACTTTAATTTGGGGAGATACTGTAGGTGGATGGCCATCTTTAGTATGTATTATCTTTATGGTTAGTGGCGTTCAATTATTTTGTATAGGAATCATCGGAGAATATTTAGCAAAGACCTATTTAGAAACAAAACATCGTCCAATTTATATCATTAAAGAAACAGAAAAAGATATTGAAAAGTAATATGAATAAGATTAGATATAAAAATTAACTAAAATAGAGTACATTAAAAAAATAAAATCTTTATGTTATAAGGATGAGAAGGAATTTTTCATTCTTTTTGTTGCTTTAAAAAGTTGTGTAGATAAGAAATTAAATAGATAATAATTATTTTAGGGAGTGATAAAAATGAAAAAAATTATTTTATCTATTTTGGAAATAATTTAACTTCAAGTAGAAGTCCAAGGAGGATTATTGAATGAACCTGTACTTTAGGTATACAATATTTAAAGATAACGCATACACTGCTTGTCAACATAATAGCACCACTAATAAATATGATGCTAATAAAGGATACTAGATTTCTTCGATTTATTCTTCTAATACAAGAAGCACTATATTTGTTTACTATAATTGTTATGTTTATATTAATTTAACTTCATTTATTAATATCGGTGATAGAGCATTCATTGTAATTAAAAAATAAAACATAGGAAAATGTTTACATTTTCCTTTTTTCAGCTAGAACAAATAACGCCTTTCCTTGTACTTTTAGTTTACAAATAGATGAAACTTTGGTAATATTTATAATAGGTTAGGTGGTAAAATGAAGAGAAAATTAAAAAAGAAAGCATTAATTGCAATATGTGCTACATTAGGCGTAATATTGATTATTGGTGGAGGAGTATTCTTTTTTTATCAAGGATATAAAAGTGATGTAGCAAAAACAAATGAACAAATTAAAAAAATAAAAAAAGAGTATGATCCTTTTAAAGAAGCAGTACTAGCATTTTCAACAGAACGGGAAACTATTTTTAATGAAGTTTTTTCACATAAATATTTTATGGATGTAAATACTAATTATGAAGCTTGGATAGAACATTTTAAAACGTATGAGTCGACAATAGAAAAAGTAGAAGAGTCAGCAAAGGAATTAATAAATTTATGTAAATATACCTATGTAGATTATGAGGCAAAGAATAAGTGTGAAGCATTTTATATTTTGTATGAACAATCGAATAATTATTTTGTAAAGGATATTGAAGAATTTGAAAAGTTTATTACTGAATATAACGAGTGGATAGATACTTTAGAAAACGGTGAGTATCAAAAGGTAGAAGAATTTAAAGCGAAAAAGACGTATCAATATGTTGACTTAAATCATGATCAAATCTACACTGGAAAGGATATAGAAGGATAATGGAAGAACAGAAGTATAATATAGAAGAAAATGTAACACCTAGCGATGAGGAAAACAAAAACAAAAAGGTGAAGAAAGAAAAAATAAAAAAAGAAAAGAAAAAGATGAAGACTTGGAAGAAAGTACTTATCATTTTAGGAGGATTATTTCTTTTTGGTATAGGAACAGGAGCATTTTTGCTGTATGGCCCTTGGAGTTATATTAGAGAAACGTTAATTACAACAGCGATGACAACGATGTCGCATCAGTATTTAGCAAAGTGGTTTTATAGTGATGAAACAATAGAGAAAGTGTTAAATAAAAATAAAGTTGTGGAAATTGAGGAAGATAGTAATCCTGATTTAATTGAAATTACTGACCCAAGTGATCATCATGGTTCTTTCGTATCAAAGTATGATGAAGAAATTTTAACTAAGGACGAGGGAAATGATTTATATAAAGTTATTGAAGTATCAGGTTCAGGTTATAAAGGATATTTAGTAGCCATCTATGATCCTTCAAAAGTCCATATTTCTCTAACTAGACATTTAAATGTTCGAGGAGAGGCACTAACGACATTAGCCAAAAATAGTAATGCTGTAATTGCGATGAATGCTAGTGGATTTTATGATCCTGATTGGAATGGGCCTGGAGCGCTTCCTCATGGAACAGTAATTCAAAATGGAAAGATTGTCAGCGATTATATTGATGCTCCCGTCGGTGGAGGATTCATTGGTTTTACTTATGACAATAAATTGGTGTTAGGTAAAATGAGTGCCCAAGAAGCCTTAAATATGGGAATGCGTGATGCTGTTGAGTTTGGACCATTTTTGATTGTTAATGGAAAACGTTCGTTTATTAAAGGTAACGGTGGTTGGGGCATTGCACCTCGTACTGCCATCGGACAGAGAAAAGATGGAATTGTATTATTCTTAGTAATTGATGGACGTCGTGCTCATAGTATTGGTGCAGATATGGTAGACTTAACGGATATTATGTATAATTATGGAGCATATAATGCTGCTAACTTAGATGGCGGTAGTAGTAGTGCTTTAGTAATCAATGATGAAATTGTAAATACTCCAGTAGCTGGGGGATATCAAGGATTAAGAGATATTCCAACAGCATGGATAGTTACTCGTGATTAAAATAATAAAGGTAGGTGCTTAAAATGATAAATTTTGTTAATAATTTTTGTTGTTTTCCGCCTTGCCAAGTTAACCCTAGATTAACTAAGGGGGGCTTTTAAAGTAAAGTTATCCAATAGAACAAAGGGAATAGGAAGTGTTTCTATTTCTTTTTGCGGTTGAAAAAGAAAAAATTACATTTTAGTTAACAATCAAGTACTTATGGAAAAATAAGGGTATACTAAAAAAATAATAGGAGTGGAAGATAATGAAGGGTAATAAGAAGATAATTGTATTACTAGGAATGATTTTACTATTAGTGATAGTAACCATCGGAGCTACCTTTGCAGCATTTACTTTTGTAAAAGTTGGAACTGTTGAAAATACACTGGAAACAGGAACAGTAACCTTAACTTACACGGAAGGAAAAACAGGAATCATTTTAAATGAAGCATATCCCATGTCTGATGAGAAGGGAAAAGTCTTAGTTGGATAAAACAATGTTTTTGAATTTAGTGTACAAGCAAATTTATCAAGGACAATGTCTATAGGATACGAAGTAACTGCTATAAAATTACCAATTAATGATGTTACTCCACTAGAAGATAATGAGATTAAACTTTATTTGGAGCAAGCAGTTGATCCAGATACTACTTATAGTGAGGTTTTCTCGCCAAGTAATTTTGTACCAAGGGAAGAACAAACAAAAATAGGTTCACCCATTGGAAGTATGATACTAGACTCTGGAACATTTACTAACGCAGGTACAACAATTCACAATTATCGACTACGCATGTGGATAGATGAGAGTGCTGTAATTCCAAGTGGAGAATCAAGAAAATATGGAGTAAAAATTAATGTATATGCCAAACAAGATGTAGCAGTATCCCCAGTAGAGAGTGCTAGTTCAAGATATTTTACATTTGATGTTGAAACAGGAACTATAACAGGCTATAGCGATGATGGATCTAAAGGCTTAGTTATTCCAAGTACCATTAAAGGAGTAGAAGTAAAAAATATTGGTGCCAATGCTTTCAAAGATAAAGGACTAACTTCACTTACTATTCCATCTACAGTAACCTCAATTGGTGATGGAGCATTTAACAATAATCAACTAAACGATGAAGAAGGTTTTATTTATCAAAGAAATTCTGATGGAAGTATTGATTATACTAAAGTGGTAAGTTACGGTGGTGCTAATAAAGATAATGTGACAATACCAAATGGAGTAACTACTATTTCTAATAGTGCTTTTCAAAGTGTAGGACTAAACTCGGTAACTTTTCAGAAAGTCTAACTTCCATTGGAATATCCTCATTTCAAAGTAACAATTTAACAAGTGTTACGATTCCTAAAAACGTAACCTATATTGGAGTGAATGCTTTTTTTGATAATCCATTAACAAAAATTAATGATAACTCAAGAGAAGATTTTGAATGGGAAAAAATCACAGGAAAAAATGATATTACGATAAACATCCCTCGCAACAAAAATATCTCTAATATATGGAAATATGATTCAACAAAAATATCATCAACTTATTGCATCACTGGAGAAGAAGCAACATGTCAAGAAATAGAAACACCAGAAACATATGAATCAGGGACCATTCTTAAATATAGAGTTAATAATACTTTAGAATTATATTTTCATGTCATGTTTGATAATAAAGATACTTTAACTCTACAACAACGGGAAAATACAATCTATTCTATATCGTGGTATGAAACTGCTAATAGTAATAGTAAAGGACCATTAACCGTATTACCAGCTATAGAAAATGTTGCTAAAGATTGGACAAATGTACTTAATCAAACTTATACACTAGGTTCAACAGTATTTAAAGATAATGCTTACACTGGATGTAATAGAAATACTTCCTATACAATGCTTTGTTCAGCTAAAACCTATACTTTAGGAAAAAGAACAGCCAAAGCAAGATTGATTTCCGTACAAGAAGCTAATGCTTTAGGATGTTATTTGAATACTAGTGGTCAGTGTCCAGCATGGATGATCAATTATTTATATGATTCTATTAAGTATGGTGGAACAGAAAATCGAACGGGTGGAGAATATGGAATGAACTACGGCTATTGGACGATGAATGCTTATTCAGGTAGAACAACTGATAGTTGCTATGTATCTAGCAGCATGATATCAATGGATTCCTCTAATAATATACATTATGGAGCGCGTGCTGTAGTAGTTATTAGAAAATAGCAATTGAATAATAAAAAAGTAGACCAAAATTTTGAAATTAGCAAATTGCTTATAATTAAAGAAGGGTTAAGAACCAAAAATTCTTAGCTTTTTTCATGATTAAAAGGTGGAGCTTGATGAAAAAAGAAATGCAATCTTAGAAAATTTAGTATATAATATAAAAAGAAGTGATAGAAAGAATAGGTGATATAATGAGTAGTAAAATTATGGATGGAAATGAAGCTTGTGCTTATGTTTCGTATCCTTTTACTGAAGTAGCAGGAATTTATCCGATTACGCCATCTTCTACTATGGCGGAGTTAGTGGATAAATGGAGTAGTGACGGGGTTAAAAACTATTTTGATGAACCAGTAAAAGTTGTCCAAATGCAATCAGAAGCTGGGGCTAGTGGGATGGTGCATGGTTCTCTTCAAGCTGGGTGTTTGACGACGACGTATACAGCAAGTCAGGGATTACTTTTAATGATTCCCAATATGTATAAAATGGCTGGTGAACAATTACCTTGTGTTATTCATGTAGCTAGTCGTAGTCTTGCAACTCACGCTTTATCGATTTTTGGCGATCATCAAGATATTTATGCAACAAGAATGACAGGGTTTGCAATTCTTTCTTCTTCATCTGTTCAAGAAGTAATGGACTTAACCGCGGTAGCTCATTTAGCAGCTATTAAAGGACGTGTTCCGTTCCTACATTTTTTTGATGGTTTTAGAACAAGTCACGAATTACAAAAAATCGAGGTAATCGATACTAAATTGTTAATGAAATTAATTGATAAAAAAGCTTTAAAAGCCTTTCGTAATAATGCTTTAGTCCATCAAAAAGTAACAAGGGGAACCAATCAAAATGATGATATTTACTTTCAAGCAACTGAAGTTAGAAATTCATATTATCAAGCTTTACCTGATATTGTAGAAAATTATATGGAAGAAATTAGTAAACTAACAGGAAGATGTTATGCTCCATTTATGTACTATGGGAGTAAAAAGGCTAAGCGTTTAATCATTGCTATGGGTTCAGTTAGTGAAACGATTAAAGAAGTTGTAGATGATTTGAATCAAGACAATGAAGAAGTAGGATTTGTAGAAGTTCACTTGTATCGACCATTTAGTGCGAAACATTTATTAAAGGTAATTCCTGATACGATAGAAAAAATTGCTGTATTAGATCGAACAAAAGAACCAGGAAGTGGCGGGGAACCATTATATTTAGATGTTGTTGAAGCTATGAAATCAAGAAAAATAACGACCATTCTTGGGGGTAGATATGGTCTATCTAGTAAAAATACGAATCCATCATGTATTAAAGCAGTATTTGATTTTCTAGAAAGGGACGATTGCTTTTCTAATTTTACGGTGGGAATTCATGATGATGTTACCAATTTATCGATTTCCATACCAGATTATCACATTAAAAATAAATATATTGAATTTTTAGTCTATGGATATGGCTCAGACGGTATGGTTAGTGCATGCAAAGATTTGATGAAGATAACGGGTGAACATACGAATGCTTTCGTTCAAGGATACTTTCAATATGACTCTAAAAAAAGTGGAGGAGTAACTAAGTCTCATTTACGTTTTAGTAAAAGCCCAATTCGTGCAACATATTATGTTGAAAATCCAACTCTTATCGTTTGCACCTTAGATAGTTATATGAAAAAGTTTGCTGTTTTAGAAAATATTCAAGAGAACGGAACCTTTTTACTTAATACAACAAAAACAGTAGATGAAGTTTTAGCCTTTTTAAATCAGGAAGATATCCTTTTGTTAAAGGAACGTAAGATAAAATTTTATATCGTTGATGCCTTATCGATAGCTAAAAAAGTAGGTTTAGACCATAAGATTAGTGCTATTATGGAAACCATTATTTTTAAATTGAGTCATTTGATGTCTAGTGATTTTGCAATTGATAAGATAAAGGAAAATATTTCCTTACGTTTTGCTAAAAAAAGTGGAGATGTGGTAGGAAAAAATTTAAAAGCCATTGATTTAGCTTTATCAGATCTTACACTTGTATCTTTAAGTGATATCAAAAATACAAAGAAAAATAACGAAGTTTTAGAAGCAGAACTTAGCATTTTCGATCGAATGGATAAGGGCTTAGGTGATACACTTCCTGTTAGTGCGTTCAAAAATCTTTCTGATGGAACGTTCGATGGAGGTATGTCACGTTTAGAAAAAAGAGAAATTTCCTCTTTTGCCCCATGTTTTATTAAAGAAAATTGTATCCAATGTAACCTTTGTTCCTTGGTGTGTCCTCATGCGGTAATTCGTCCTTTTTTACTTGATGAAAATGAAACGAAAAAAGCCCCAAAGGTAGTAAAAAATGATTTACTAAAAGCAAATATTAAAGATAAGGATTTAAACTTTGTTATTAATCCATCAATTCAAGATTGTACAGGATGTATGTTATGTGTTAATATTTGTCCAGGAAAGAAAGGACAAAAAGCTTTAGAGATGCAAAGTATTAAGGAATTAAAAGAAAAAGGTAAGATAGAAGAGTCTAAATATTTGTTTGATAAGGTAATTGAGAAAAAAGTAATGCCATTAAATACAGTAAAGGGAAGTCAATTTGCTACACCAAAGTTTGAGTTTTCTGGTGCTTGTGCTGGATGTGGAGAAACGCCTTATTTAAAATTGTTAACGCAATTATTTAATGAACGTTTAGTAATTACTAATGCGACTGGCTGCTCATCTATTTATAGTTCAAGTGTTCCTAATACGCCATATTCTATTCCCTGGGCAAACTCTTTATTTGAAGATAATGCTGAGTATGGTTATGGCATGGCTGTTGCAGATTCATTAAGAAAGCAGCAAATTAAAAGAGTT
>CAOKBR010000020.1 GCA_948466735.1 uncultured Mycoplasmatota bacterium
ATTTTTACTAGTAAAGATCTAACTGATCATTGTAGGGATGTTCAAAAAAGTATCAAAGGAGTTATTCCCATTCTTTGTATCATGGGATTGTTTTTTGGACTTATCATGTTACAACCTGATCTTGGAACTGGTATGGTTCTAGCCGTTAGTATTGTTGCTTTATTATTTATTGCTGGAATGGATATGAAATTTTTCTATATTGGTGGCGTGTTGGGAATTATTGGGGTTATTATATTAATTGCCATTGCCCCTTATCGAATGGATCGAATCACATCCTTTGTCGATCCATGGAAAGACCCTTTAGGAACAGGATTTCAAATCATTCAATCACTTTATGCCATTGGACCTGGAGGTCTACTTGGAATGGGATTTTTAAACTCTAGACAAAAACATTTCTATTTACCAGAACCACAAACAGATTTTATTTTTTCTATTATCAGTGAAGAATTTGGTTTTTTAGGAATTTTCATTGTCAGCATCTTATTTTTAACAATTTTATATCGCGGAATTAAAATAGCTTTAAATAGTCCTAATGAATTTTCTAAATATTTATCATTTGGCATTATTTTTCAGATTTTATTTCAAACTTTAATGAATCTAATGGTAGTCGTTGGATTAATTCCTGTTACTGGAGTAACTCTACCTTTCTTATCTTACGGTGGTAGTAGTTTACTCATTACTTTGTTTTCTATGGGAATACTATTAAATATTAGTAGAAATCAAATAAAAAAAGAAATATAAGGAGGTATATTATGGACTTTTACATCAAAAATTATACGTTAAATTCAACTAAAAATTTACAAAATGTAACTATCATGCATATTAGTGATCTACATTTTAACAAAATAAAAGATGTTAAACTTCTTTATGAAATAGCAAACAAAGTAGCCGATACTAAACCTAATATGATATGTTTTACTGGAGATTTATTGGAAAAAGGAACAGTGGTTCAAGATATTGAACTAAAGGAAATATTAGTGGAATGGTTAAGCTATTTAGGCTCTATCTGCCCTATTTATATCATTCGGGGAAACCATGATTTACTAGATAACTCTATTAATCGATGGCATTATTATGATACAGATGATTTCTTTTATCGTCTTGAAAATATTAAAAATGTTTATTGGTTAAATAACAAAAGCATAAAACAAGAAAATATTATGATAAGTGGGATTGATTTAGGAAATCTTACAGAAGAATATTATACCAAAAGCACTGAATCAAAAGAAAAATTTGTAAAATTGGTCGAACCTAGAATTAGAGATCTAGCAACAATACAAGATGACGATTTGTTTAATTTATTAATGATTCATTCTCCTAGAAATTTAAACGAAGAAGTCATCAGAGCGTATGATGTTATCTTATCTGGGCACATGCATAATGGAGCATTACCTAATTTTTTAGATAAAATAATACCAGGAAACATGGGACTTCTAGCACCAGGAAAAGGATATTTTCCTAAAGAAGCTCGAGGAGTTATCCAATATGGAAAATCTATGAACTATATTGCTCCCCCTTTAGTTATAGTATCCAAATATTATGACAAAAGATTAATTAAAACTTTATATAAACCAGGAATTTCTTATATCAATATCAATAAATCTCATTAAAAATATAGTATCAATGTTGTCTATTAATATATGTAAAATGTATTTGATTTTACTTTCCAATCCATCAGCAGTAAAAATTTCCTATTAACGTTGTTATAACGTCTTTTGAAAGAAAAAAGAAGCACTATAAATATTTTAGCATCTCTTCATATTTTAATTTAAAACCTTTTCTTTTTCGATAAACTTCTCATCTAATATCGAATATAAATATAACTTAACAGGTAAATGGAATTTTTGTTCTAAGTAAATTTGATATCCTTGTAATTGTTTATCATAAGCATCATCTAAAGTATGCTTTAATTTATAATCGATAACTACTAGATGGTTTTTACACTGAATCAATAAATCAATTTTACCGTGAACGATTCCCTCTTTGTTCTTTAACATAAACTCATATTCATGATAAAACTTATCATTAAGATGCTCCTTAATTAACTCTTGTCCTAAAAAAGCCCTAATTTTTTTCTTCATCCACTCATCATCAATGCTACTAAAATCGGGATTTTTCATATCTAACCACTCTAAAATTTGGTGAAATTGATTTCCTAATTCCATACTTCTTTTTTCTTCCTTAGTAAATAAATCCCTGCCCTTTTTAGAAAAAGTTTGCCTTTGTAGTTCCTTTCCTTTTTCTAAGGTTAACTCCTCTACTACAAACGGTGTAGCATCAATTTCTAAGTCCATCAAAGGCTTCTTACCTAATGATGCATAAGATTTTGTTAAAGGCAACTGTTCAATAGAAATATTTTTAAGATAAGGAGTAAGTGCTCCTTTTATACTAACTAGAAAATCTCTAAAAGAGCGATAGGATAAACGAACATCCGTACTCACTACATCTTCTAATAAAGTTTCCTCCTCATCATCTTCAAGTGAAGTAATTAAAATCATCTTTTCCCTACACCTAGTTAACGCTACATAAAATAAACGTAGTTTCTCACTAATTTCTTCTTGATAATAACGTTTTTGATAAAGTAGTTTTAAAATCGTCTTATCGAATCCCTCGACCATTGGAGGAAAAATAAAACCGAAATGTTTATCATAGAAAATTGGTTTTTTTACATCACTTTCATTAAACTTTGTTGATAATAAAGGAAAATAGCAAAGAGGAAATTCTAAACCTTTGGATTTATGAATCGTCATAATTTTGACACTATCAAGACTAAATTTTGTTGAGGAAAACTTAATTTGGTACTTTTCATTAAAAATGACATCTAAATGTTTTAAAAAATCAAATAAAGTATATCCAAATTGTTCAAAACTACTTCCCAAATTTCTTAAATAATCCATTCTAACTGTGGCTTCAATAACATTTCCCACTAAAACCAATTGATTTTGATAATCAAACACTTCATAGATTAAATCTAGTGCTTCACGTAAAGATAAATGATCAACCTCATTTTCAATTTCACATACTTTTTGATAAACACTAGACTCATAAATTGTGCCATCGGTTAAATGTTTAAAAATTACATCATCACTTTCGTTGATTAAAAAACTTCTAGCAATGGAGGTATAACAATAGCGAAAAGTATCATCAAATTGTTTATTTTTAACTGCATAAACGAGCTCAATGATATTTTTTAATATTTTAACATCAATAGACTTTGTAATCTCGTCATCTTTTTCAATAGATAAAGGAATAGCTAAGTATTCAAAAATCTTTTTATATAAATCAAAGTTCGTTCCCCGATCAATTAAAATGACAATATCGGAGTATCTCAAAGGTCGTAGTGCTTTGGTTTTTTTATCAAATACTTGATAATTCATCTTCATTTTTTCTAAAATATCACACGCTGTTATAAATATTTCGATTTCTTCCTTAGAATAAGGATAATCCTTTTCCCTTTTATAATTTAAAACCTCCATATTAGATGAAGTGCTCACTTTTCCATTTGTTTCATAATCCATATTTCCAAAGACCATTTGATGTTCTAATTTGTACTTAGCTCCTCCAAGGTCATCACTCATTAATAAATTAAACATTAAATTAATATTTTCTAACACTTCATTTCTAGAACGAAAGTTTTTGACTAAATCAATCTTCATTCCCCCATTCCCTAGGGCATAACAATCATATTTATTTTTAAAAATATAGGGATTGGCATTTCTAAAACGATAGATAGATTGCTTAATATCCCCTACCATATAAACATTATTATTAGCAATATAGGAAATAAATAACTCTTGTAAATCACTAGTATCTTGATATTCATCAATTAAAATTTCCTGAAAGCTATTTTTTATTTCTTCTTGAATATCGCTTCTTGATTCTAAAATCTTAATGGCCATTTTTGCTATAGTTGTAAAATCATATAAATCATTTTCTTTTTTTTCTTGTTCTATCTTTTTTGTTAATTCTAATAAAACGTCAACAAACAAACTAGCCATTTCTTTTGTAGAATATAGGGTATCAATAATTTCTTTTTCATTTTGATAAGGACATAATTGTTGTAGGCTTTTAATGGTTTTACTTATTTTATCTTTGTTTTTCTTTGCTAGTGGATCTGAGTTATTAGGAAGCCTTTTTAATTTTACTTCTAGAGCTTCTTTTATATCTTCATAAGTTTTAGCACGCCTTAAGTGAGATAAGCTGTCATCTAAATCTTCTAAATAAGTAGCGTCCACGTAATTTGATAATTCTTCTAAATATTCATCAACTTTTTCCTTTTCTTTTAATAAAAAGCTAATGTATTCTAATTTAAATGCTTCTAAATAATCATCTTGATAAGTATTTTCCATATAACTTTGTAAATAATCTATCATGTCATACCGCATAGATAAAGATTGATAAATGAAAAGCAAGGATTCAACTAAAATTTTATCCTCCTTCATACAAAACTTCTCAAGAAAGGAAATCATTCGACTATCTTCTTTTTCCATGTATGATGTGATAATTTCTTCTAGAAAGTCTTTGGTTTTCGCTTTTAAAACAGTATCATCACAAATTTTTACTTGATTGGTAATGTTTAGTACATCATGATACTTTTTAACAATCGATAAAGAATAGCTATCAAAAGTGGTAATGTATGCTGCATCAAGGTAATTAAGCTCTTCTTTTAGTGAAGGGTCATCTTTAATCGCATGACGAATTCGCTCTTTCATCTCCATTGCTGCTGCTTTAGTGAAAGTTAATACCAATAACTGATGAATATGAATTCCTGATTGTAACTTTCTTTTCACCCTCTCAGTTAAAACAGCCGTTTTACCACTTCCAGCACCCGCTGATACAATGATAGATGTCCCTTCTTTATCAATTGCTAATTGTTGTTCCTTCGTCCACGCCATTTGACTCATCTCCTTTCGTTTGATAATACACTTTATCCTCTTCCATCACATAACAAATGTCTTGGAACGGACAAAATTTACAACTTTGATTTTTCCCATCAATTACTTTAGGATTAATTAAAAAATCTCTTTTCTCAATTTTTTCAAATGCATCCATAATTTTTTCATCAACTAAATTCACTAAATCGTTCATTGCTCCATCTGATAGCACTTTGGCATTTTTAGGAAAAATTCCTGCTTTCGTTAAATGAATCCCTTGAATTAACTCGCTTTGTTCATACGTTTTATCAAATTCTTCTAAACGAGAAAGATCTGATGTAGTATACCCTATCCATCTTAACTCCTTCATTTTTTGGTCAAGTGTTAAACTAGACTTTTTTAAGCTACTAGGAAGAATTTTTTGTAAATAAAATCCTGTTACTTCAATATCATTAGAAAAAAGGGATGACTTTTTTAATAAATAAAGATAGCTCGGTAATTGTAAATCAAAGCCAAAATCCATATGCTTTAAAGAAATAGATGGACTTCCTGTTTTATAATCCACTATTGCAATATTCGTCGTTAATCCTTGTTGTTTAAAAATTACTTTATCAATAATTCCCATAAAAGTCTTTTTTATAGAAGACTTTGGAAAATCTACAAATAATTTCTTCTCATAAAGTCTATTTGGATATAAAATTAACTCATCTTGCTTCTTTATTATCTCCATAATCGATAACAATGTATTCTTTAATGGTCTTAATAACAATTTTTCCATTATCGATAGTTCTTTATCTTTTAAGAAAAATTGATATTCCTTTTCAAAATCAAAATCTTCTTGATCCATTTTTGATAAAATATAATGATATAAATTGCCAAGGAGGTTACTAAAATTTTCCTGATATGGTTCTAATTTTAAAATATAGGTAAGATAAAAATGAAACGCACATTGATAAAACGTGTTAAGAGAAGAATAAGATAAGGTAATTTTATGGTCTATTTTATTTAAGTAAGAAGATAAATCAATTTCTTGATATTGATTTTGATAGGTTAAATACGGAAGGTTATAAAAGGGATACAACTTTTTTAATAACGGAGAAATACATCCATACTTGGTATAATCATCTAAACTTTTAGCAAGCATAAAACGGTTATAAGCGTGAGAATATTTAAGTGTTTCTTTACTATCTATATTTGTATACAATACATGTGGAAGCTCATCGATAAAACTTGATGGATAAAACTCATCAAAAAAGGATTTTAATTTATAAGTAATCGTAACATTTGGTAAATCAAATAAAGCATACTTTAATTTTTTCCTTTCTTGTTTATTCAAATCAACAGTTAAAGGTAAATTCAAGCTTCTTTTTAAATCATCAGAAAGAAATTCTTCATCTTTATATAGTTTAGGTAAAACATTTTGATTCATTCCTAAAACAAAAACGTAATCGTCTTCACGAGCTTTTTCATTTAATAAATCAAATGTTTTTATTTCGTCTTGATGAAAAACTTCTTTTCTTTTGGTATTTTTTAACTTTTTTTCTAAAAGAAGATACCAGGAAGAAAAAGAATAATTGACTAAAAGAAAATCCTCTAAAATCGATAAAAGCTGTTCAGCCAATACGGGGAATTCTATCTTTTTTTGATGTTCCACTTTCCAAATAGAATAAGCCCGCTCTAAATCTTTAGTCGATTTTAACTTCGATAAAAAGTCTTGAATTAAAGGAACAGAATATAATGTTACTTCTTCAATATTGGCTAAGGCAATAGAAAATTGTTTAAAAGTTCTAGGTAAAATAGGAAAATATTCCTCAGTAATATTACTTAATTTAATTTGATTAGGACGAACACCTCGGTGAATTAGTTTTACGATTTCACTTGCTACAAAAACAACTTCTTCTAAAATGGTGTCAAAAGCATATATCGAAAGTTCTTTTTCTTTAGGTTGTTCTTTAGGAATAAAGATAACTGAAATATCTTTTTGTAAGGTTTCACTAATCATCGATAAATAAGAATCTAATTCAATGAAACCATAAAAAACAAGAGAATAATTTTTTATCCATTCCATAAAAGGAATCGTTGTTAATAAGTTTTCATTCATTAATTCCATTTTTAATTCATAAATCATTTTTAATTTAGGATGATCATCTATTTTGTTCACATAACGCATGGCATCTAAATAAACTCTACATACTTCTTCTTTAAATTGATATTTTTCTTGCAAATAAATAATGGTATCTAGTGAATAAGTAAAAGATAACATTTCTGTTAACTCATTTTGGGTATAGACTTTTACATCATATAATTTATCTAATGTAGATAAGTAAAGTAAGACTTCCTCTTTTAAAAAATTAGGAACGACTAGTAAAGTGTGTTCTTTTAAATAAGACTTTAATTCCATGATGACATCCTCCATTCTTCTTGTTTTGTATTTGCTATTACTATATCATTCTAAAGACGATTTATCAATTGTTTTCACCAAAAGAAAAGGAAAAATATTTTTCCTTACTCATACATACAAATTTGTACCTCACTAATTTGTTATAGGTAACTGCTCCATCTTTACTTTTGATCCTTTATACTTCTTATTTATTTTCGCTTATACCAAAAAGTTTTAATCGTATAAAACAAAAAGATAGAAAAAATAATCACATAACCCCACATAATTATGGTGTAAACACTGCCATTGGTGTATCTTGCAAAGATACTAGGAAGACTTTCTGGCACATAATGATCAATTAAAGCTTTTACATCGGGTAATCCTAAATTATTTTTAACAAAAGTTAAAATTCTAAGCAAAATATCAACGATGGCAATAAAATAGACAACACTACTAAAACGTCTAAAGAAAAAGACTACAGCAATTAATAAAATTAATAATACAATAACATCAATACTCATTTTTCATCCCACTTCTTTTTTATTTATAAATCAAAATCACTGTTGCTTTCAATATAAGAGTTTTCTTTGTAGACTAAGTGTTCTAACTTATCTACTAAATACGTTAAAGAATCATCCACACTTCCATCTTCTAGAACAATTTCAAAACGGTAATATTTTTCTTGCGTCTCTTCCACAAATTGATACATTCCGCTTTCTAATGGAGCTTTCTCATTTAATAAGGCCAAAGCTTGTTCTTTTGTTAACGTTTTCTTTTCTTCTACTGAAGGTGGATTATCATTAGGTGTATCGACTTTAGAATTTTTTTCTTTTAATACCGAAAATCCTACACCTATTAAGATTAAAATAATAGCAGTACTAAATAAAATTACAATTTTCTTTTTCATTTATCTCTCATTCCCTTTTATCCATAACGGTATTTTATATGGGTAGTATTTACACTACTATAAGTACCAGCGGCGTTACGAATTCGATAATAACGGGTAGCTGTAGTATTCATCTTATATTCACAACTACCAGATGTTCCATATTCATGCCAATCACGGAAACCATCGTTTTCACAAGTCATCTTTACTTCTAATACATAAGGAGAACAACTTTCTACCTCACAATCATATTGATCAGTGTAAGTAATATAGTGATTGTGTTTAAAATTGGTGCTAGAACCATAATATGTCGCAGTAACATTACAAGTCATCGCTTCATACGAAAGTATATTTAATGGCGGTGTACAAGTCATTGTATTATGCCATTCAGGAAAAGCAGCATTCGATTTGGTAACATTAAAGTATGGAGTAACAGGTTTAAAACGATCAACTTTTACGGTTTTAACTAAAGTAGTTTCATTTCCCACATTATCCTTAGCGTATATAGTTACTCGGTAACGATTGAAGTTCACCACGTCAGTAGAGATGACTTTTCCACTACTTTGAAAGTGACTTGCTGCTTTAGTACTTTCATCCCACTTTTTACTTGCTACTCCGCTTAGGGAATCTATAATAGTAACCGTAGCATTTTTACTAGTAGCACTCCAAACACTTGGACTGTGTTCACTAAAATTAATTACTGGCGGCGTTTTATCAATCTTCATCGTATAACTTATCGCCTCTCCCACCCCTTTATCGTTCACTCCTCTTACATAAATGGTATAATTTCCTTCATTTACTTGTAACAAATTGTTTCCTTTTGTCCACGTTCCCGATGGATTTGTGGTATATTCATAATAATTCACTCTTCCATTTGAAGTAAACTCCTGATAAATTGACTCCTTAGTCCATGTTCCTTCTTGATAAGTAGCTCCCATACTACTTCCTAAACGTAAAATGACACTTGGTTTATCAGGAATACTTGGTTCTACAATAATGGTTCTAGTATCGACTGTGATGTTTCCACTTTTATCTTTTGCTGTATAGGTAATTATATGCGTCCCAATAGGAAGGATTGTCGTATTAGTAATATCTGCATACACTGTATCAATTCCACTATCAAAATCACTTGCACTTACTCCAGTCATGACATCGTAACTATCTCCTTGTGTAATTGTCACTTCTTTTGGACTTATCGTCAAAATTGGTTTTGTTGGGTCTACTACGGTGATGATTGTTTTTCCTTTTGCAATTTTATAAGTATATTCTAAGGTATAACTTCCTACTTTGGTAATATCTACTGTATTTTTAACAGGTGCTAAATCATGAACTAGAATTTCTCCAGTTGATTTTCTTTTTACCTGTGCTAAAGGTAGAGTAAACGGAGTATTTAAAATGTGCGTAGCATCTTTTGGGGATTCTATTATATAATTATTTTCTGGATAATATTCTTCACTACAGTATTGTCCTTTTGTTTGATAATCATCACAAATTACACAAGTATGATATTTGTAATTTTCAGTTTCTTCTTTATAAACGATAACATATCCTGTACAAGATTTGTTTTTCTTATCCACAATTGGATCCATATATCCACTACTTACTAACTGTTCGATATCTACCATTGAGGTTTCACCATATTTTTTAGGTAGTAAACCTCGATTAGCACTATAATAGTCTTTTGCGCCTAATTCTAATGTGTTTTCATTTGTCGTATAATAGGCAATGGTTGTTTCTTTTAACATATTTGCAACTGAGGGTACTGCAATAATAGCAATTAATGCTAATAAAACTATCACTCCTAATAATTCTACAATAGTAAAACCTTTTTGCCCCTTTTTTATCATATACATCTACCTTATCTTTCCCTATATTATATCATAACAAAGCATAGAATTTTTTTCAATTAAAAATATAGACTTTCATATTTTCTTCTAGGAAAATTTTTTTAATCTATATTTTGATAGCATGTAATTATTTTTAAATTTATTTATCTTCTTGTAAAATAGCGGATAATATTTCCTGATGAATAGATTCAATGGTACGAATTTTCTTTTTTTCTTTATCTTCACATTCAATAACTGTCCAGTGATATAACTCAGATAATTCAACGTAAGCTTCTTCTGAACGCTTTAAATGTTCTTCATTAGTCTCTGCTTCATCTAAAACTTCACGATTTTTCTTTAATTGATAGGATAACCAGGAAGGAACGTGTAAAAATATCGTAAGATCAGCCTTAGGAAGTTCTAATAACCAATACTCTAATTTATCAATCCATTGATAAAAGTAAAAACGATCATCTTTATTTTCAATTTTACTTCCTTGATGAGCCATATTACTACTAGTATATCGATCTAAAATAACGTAGTAACCTTGATTAAGATATTCCCGCACTTTATCAATATTATATTTTCGATCAGCAGCAAAATATAGCGATGTTACTTTAGCATCAACACTAGCATATCCCTCATCAAACCAGCAAGAGGAAATATTAGGATTTCCTAAAACTGGCCCTCCTAGAATTTTACCTGTTGGCGTATCATACATGGGAAAAGTTAATCGAATCGCTTTTTTTTCTTTTTCTATTAAAGACTTTACTAATAATTCTGTCTGTGTAGCTTTTCCTGAACAATCAGTTCCCTCAACTACAATCAATTTTCCAGGTTTCATTTTCCCACCTCATCTTATTACTATTTTAGTATATTAGAAAACATATGTTTTGTCAATTCGTTATCTGATTAGATGTATCAAAAGGGACTAAAATACATTTCCTGCTCGCTAAATAATCACACATATGTACAAAATTTTCATATTTTGTCTTAGGAACAGGTAATACTTCATTCCCATCATAATCTTTATTCCATGGTCCCATGTGCGATGCAATTACCTTACATAAAAAGGTTATCTCATCATCCGATAAAGTAAGATTCGCTTTTTCTTCCTGCAAAAATTTTCCAATTAATAAAGGATGGTCAAATTTCGTATATTTCTCTTGCACTTTTCCTGATTTTAGTCCATCGTGTATCATTAAACCAAAAAGCATTAGATCTTTTTCATTTTGACTATATTTATCGCCAATAACTGGGTCAGATAATAGTTCATAAGCAATTCTAACAGCTGCTTTCGTATGACGTAGTAATCCACCCTCTCCTAAGGCATATTCAGGATGATATTTTCCTGTTGAACTAGCAGGTACTAAATAAAAATAATCAGGTAACTGGTTTAGTATATACTTAACCGATTCTTTTATCCTTTCATCCTTAATATAAGTTAATTCTTGATTAAAATTTTCATACTTCTCCATTTTTTATACTCCTTAATCTACAAAACGAGTTAAAATCTCGTTTGATACATATAAATAATTTGGATGAATCGATATATAATTTTCATCATCCACTAAAACGTTTTTTTCTAAAAGGTCTTCTATTTTAAATACATCTATAATTTTTTTTCGGTATTTTTGATAAAATTCCTTCTTTTTTACCCCTTTTATCTTTCGCAATCCTAAAATCATCTCATAACGCATTTTATCTTCTTCACTTATGATTTCCTCCATTCTTCCTTGATGAGTTAGATAATCTTTTAATTTTTTTGTATTTTCTCCTCGTACATTTTCAAGATAAAATGATGCACCTAAACCGAAACCATAGTATTCTTGATTATTCCAGTATACCAAGTTGTGTTTTGATTCTTTCTTTTCTTTGGCATAATTACTAATCTCGTATTGATGAAAACCGTGATATTCAAGGAAGGAATGAATTTTTTGATACATTGTTAAATCTACTTCTTCATCTATTGGGGTTATCTTTTCTAAATAAAGCTTAGTTTTTGGTTCAATCATCAAAGAGTAACAAGAAACGTGATCCACATCTAGGGCATTTACTTTTTCTAAATCATCTTCTAGTTGTTCTAGGGTTTCTTTTGGAATCGCATACATTAAATCAACGGAAATATTTTTAAAGCCAACTTCTCTTGCTAAAGTAACTTTTTCTTTCATTTCATCAAAAGTATGACTTCTTCCTAATGTTTTTAGTAATTCTTTTTGAAAGGTTTCTATCCCGATACTTAATCGGTTTACTCGATGTTGATACCAAAATTCTAGCTTTTCCCTAGTCATATCAACAGGGTTTACTTCGATAGTAAATTCATAGTCACAACTTAATGGTAGTGTGTCTAAAATGGCAAATAAACTCTTTATTTCTCTTAGTGATAAACAACTAGGACTACCCCCTCCTAGATATAAAGTAGATAACTCATTTTTTATGTTCACACTAGCTATTTCCTCTTTTAATGCTAAAAGATAAGAATCTATATTTTGATAGTCATATAAAAATTTACAAAAATCACAATAAGAGCAAATACTTTTACAAAAAGGAATATGAATATAAGCACTTCTTACCATTATTCCATCTCATCCATACTAAGAACAGTTAAAAAGGCTTCTTGGGGAATTTCTACACTACCAATTTGTTTCATTCGTTTCTTTCCTTCTTTTTGCTTTTCTAATAGTTTCTTCTTTCTTGTAACGTCTCCTCCATAACATTTTGCAAGTACATTTTTACGTAAGGCTTTAATATCTACCCTTGCAATAACTTTAGAACCAATGGATGCTTGTATTGGCACTTCAAACATTTGTCTTGGAATAATTTTCTTTAAGTTTTCTACCACAACTCTACCTCTCTGATACGCAAAATTTTTATGAACAATGGTACTTAAAGCGTCCACTATTTCACCATTTAATAAGATATCCATTTTAACCAAATCACTTGGACGATGATCGATTAATTCGTAATCAAAAGATGCATAACCTTTCGTGTAAGATTTAAGTTTATCGAAAAAATCGTAGACAATCTCGGATAAAGGTATAAGGTAGTAAATGGTAACTCGCTTCTCATCGATATACTCCATACTTTGGTATGTTCCTCGTTTGTTTTGACATAGTTCCATAATGGATCCAATGTATTCACTCGGGGTATAAATGCTCACCTTTACATATGGTTCTTTAATAGTTTTAATTTTTACTCGATCAGGCATTTTTACAGGAGAGTCAATCCACTCGGTAGACCCATCAGTTAATTCTACTTCATAAACAACAGATGGACTAGTGGCAATTAAGTCTATACCAAATTCTCTTTCGATTCTCTCTTCAATAATATCCATGTGAAGTAATCCTAAAAATCCACAACGAAAGCCAAATCCTAAAGCCTTAGATGTTTCTGGTTCAAAGATTAAGGATGCATCATTTAGTTTAAGCTTTTCTAAAGCTTCTTTTAAATCGTCATACTTGCTCGATTCTATCGGATATATTCCACAATAAACCATTGGTTTCATTGGTTTATACCCAGGTAGTGGAGTTAATGCTTTATTGTTATTTAAAGTAATGGTATCTCCTACTTTAACATCAGCAATACTCTTAATACTAGCGATTAAGTAACCAACTTCACCGGTAGATAATTCTTCTACCTTTTCTTCCTTAGGTGTATTAATTAATAATTCAGTAACTTCGTAAGTTGCATTAGTTTCCATCATAAAAATGGTATCTCCAGTATGAATACAACCATTTACTACCCGAATAGATACTATTACTCCACGATAAGGATCAAATAAACTATCAAAGATTAATGCCTGTAGAGGATTATTTCTATCTCCAGTTGGAGCAGGAACTTTATTGATGATTTTTTCAATAATATCTGTAATTCCTATTCCATTTTTAGCACTGGCTAAAATAATGTCTTCTTGATTAAAACCTAAAGTTTTTACTAATTCGTTCGTAACTTTTTCAGGATCTGCATTAGGTAAATCAATTTTATTAATTACGGGAATCACCGTTAAATTATGTTCCATTGCTAGGTATAAATTTGCTAAGGTTTGTGCTTCTATTCCTTGAGCAGCATCGACTACTAAAATTGCTCCTTCACAAGCTGCTAAACTACGACTTACTTCATAAGAAAAGTCAACATGACCTGGAGTATCAATTAAATGAAGATAGTACTCCTCACCTTGATATCGATATTTTAACTGTACGGCATTTAATTTAATGGTAATTCCTCTTTCTCGCTCGATATCCATATTATCAAGAATTTGTTCTTTCATCTCACGCTTAGTTAGAGCACCAGTTGCTTCTAAGATTCGATCAGCTAATGTGCTTTTACCGTGATCAATATGAGCGATGATGGAAAAATTGCGAATATTTGACTGCTTCATCTTCTTCACCTAACACATATTATACAAAATTTATTAGAAAACTACCACATATTTCGTATTTTTTTGTAGAAAAGAAGAAGACAAGCACTTTTATTATTTTCTCTATAGTTAACAATTCCTATATTCTTTCTATATAATAATCTATCTATATTTGTTCAATATCTGTAACAATAATGTCCCCTAGACTATGAGTAATTAATACCCATTACAAAAGTTGCCGCACTACTAGCCGTTATACTTTTCCAAGCAAAACTTTTTCCTTTCTGATTAATAACCTTTATTAAAAATGGATTTGAATATGAATCTTTTTGAAATGCATATTCTTCAATTTAGCAACACTTACCTTACGTAATTTATTTTTACGTGAAGTTTTTGCCTTTACAATAGAAAAAAAGAAAAGTTTCCCTTCCTTATTTAATATCTACGCCTCCAAAAATGACAGTTCCTACTAAATATAAAACTTTTTTCTTATCTGATGATTTCTTCTTTGATGTTGGCTCGCTTTCTTCGTCATCTTTCTTTTTTCTTTTAGTTTTATTACGGTAATCATCAAGTCCACCAAAAACGAAAGTTAACCCTTCAATATTAACGGATACATCTTCTGGTAAAATAAGATCAACTCCGCCAAAAATAGAAGTTACTTGACATACTGCTTTTTCACTAAATTCAGCATCAGATAAATTTAAGGTAGCTCCGCCAAAGATAGCATTAACGTTTCCTTTAGAAAATGAATTAAATGTATTTTTACTATTGGTATTAGAAAATACTCCGCTTATCGTTGTTTCATTACTTTTATCATGAATCACTTCAGCTAGTTCTTTATTACTTTTGTATTTTGGAAACATAATTGCTAATCCAATTAAAATAACTATGGCAGGGAAAAATAATTTCCAAATTAAATCGAAACTTAATAAATCAAAATTACATAATAAGAATATACCGCCGATGGCAATTAAGATAATACTATCTAACTGAATCCTTCCTCGGTCAAATACATCACCTAATCCAATTAACATAATAAAAATTGGCCAGTATTTAAATATTTCAAATGAATAAGGTAATATTTCTAAATTATGAAGTAAAAATACTACACCAAGTAAGACAACCATCAAGCCACATAACATTTTCTTCATCATACAACTTCTCTCCTTTTGTTCTATTATATCACAAATGATATATTGTGCCTATTAATTTATTATAATTTATTCAGTTTGTAACTCTTCTTGATGCTCTTTTCGTAATAAATAAAGTAAATCAATTTTACTATTGGCAAAACTTACAATAATCTTTAACACAGCAACAATTGGCGTAGCTAAAATCATTCCAAAAATACCAAAGAAATGTCCAAAGATAAGTAAGCTTACCATAATTGTTACTGGATGAAGTTTCATTGCTTTTCCCATCACAATTGGTTGTAAGAAGTAACTTTCTAATAACTGTGCAGCAACTACCGCGATTAAAGTGAAAATTCCAACTACTGGGCTTTGTGAAAATCCAACTAATATCGCTGGTATTCCTCCAATATATGGTCCAAGGTATGGAATAACATTAGTAATCGCACAAAATAGTCCAAATAACATCGGTGCTTTTAATCCAGCTAGCGTTAATCCAATCGACTGAACAACAAATAAGATAAACATAATAAAGAACGTTCCTTGCACAAAATCCCTTAAGGAACCATTAATCTTTTTCGACAAATCTTTTGCATCTTTATGCCAATTTTTAGGTAATATAACCATTAAATGTTTTTGTACATTATTAAAGTCAAATAACATATAAAAACCAAGCATAAACCCTAATAAGATATTTACTCCCCCGTTAATAATCGATTTAATTAACCCAACAACAATATCAGGTAAATTTGTTGCTAAATCAAGTCCAATTTGTTCAATGGATTGAAACAACTGCATTTTAGTAGCATCTAAATCATAATTAATATTGGTACTTAACTTGGTAAAGAAATTATCAATGACTTCTTTACAACTAGTAATAATCGATGGAATACTACTAACAAAATCATTAATTTGACCAGATAATGCTGGAAGTAATAAGGAAATTAATAATACCACAAAGACAATAAGGATGAGATATACAATAATTGTCCCTAATACCCGACTCACTCCTTTTTTGTTTAACTTTGTTACCAGTGGATCAAATAACCAAGCAACAATTAACCCAATAAAAAATGGGGATAATACTTTTAATAAAGTAAGAATAAATACTCCTATTTTCCATTCTTTAAATAAGAAGGAACCAAGGAATACTAAAAGTAAAATAATTAAAAAGAAAATAATATTTAATACATTCCTACTCAAACGAATTAACTCATTTAATCGCTTAACATCTAATTTTTCTTGTTTTCTACCTAGCATAATTTTAATTTCCTTTCTTTTTTATTGTTATTATACTATATTATTATGATTTTGGTAAACTATTTTTAACAGTTTTATTAGACTTTTATACTATTTTTCGTTATAATAGCGACAGGTGATGAAAATGAGGATAGGAATTATTGCAGAATACAATCCTTTTCATAACGGACATAAGTACCATATAGAGGAAATTAAGAAGGTATATCCCAATAGTCAATTAGTTTTAGTAATGAGTGGAAATTTTACACAACACGGGGAACCTTCTCTTATTTCTAAGTGGAGTAAGACGAAAATCGCCTTATTAGAAGGTATTGATTTAGTGATCGAATTACCCTTTGTTTTTGCTAGTCAATCTGCTGACATTTTTGCTAAGGGTGCCATTGATATTTTAGATGAATTAAAGGTAGATATACTAGTTTTTGGTAGTGAATCAAATAACATTAGTGATTTAATGTTACTAGCTAAGACACAGTTAGAAAACCCTTTATTTGATTCATTAGTAAAGGTTTATTTAAAGGAAGGTAAAAATTATCCAACATCTCTATCTTGTGCCTTAGAAGATTGTACGAATAAAAAGGTAAATTTACCAAATGATATTTTGGCAATTAGTTATATTAAGGCAATTTTAATGAAGAAAAGTAAGATAAAACCTGTTAGTATTAAACGAACAACTTCTTATCATGAAACTACTTTAGTAGAAAATATTACTAGTGCAACAAGTATTCGTCTAGCGCTAAAAAATCATCTTGATATTACTAGTTATGTTCCTAAATCGACTTTAGAGACGTTATCTTCTTTTAAAAAGTTAGCTCTATTTGATGATTATTTTTCTTTTTTTAAGTATAGAGTTTTAATGGATAATGATTTAGCAAAGTATCAAACGGTAGATGAGGGAATTGAAAATAGATTAAAAAAGTGTATACAAGAAGCAACTTCTTTTGAGGAGTTAATTAACTTACTAAAAACAAAGCATTATACAATAGCAAAGTTACAACGAATGTTTTTGCATATTTTAACAGGGTTTACAAAAGAATTAGCTAGCAAATGTAGAAATGTTCACTATCTTAGAGTTTTAGGATTTTCTCATCGTGGACAAAAAATATTAAATGATATCAAAAAAGAAGTAGGAATTCCTATTATTAGTCACTACTCGCTACCAAATGATCCAATGTTAAAAATGGAGTTAAAAGCAACGTATGCCTATGCTTCAATTTTTGATGAGGACACAAAAAATAAATTGATAAAAGAGGAATATGATCATTCCCCAATTCGTTTTTAATGACGGAATTATTGATTTTTTATCGTTTAATTATTTGTCCCAGCAATATCACTAAATGAATGAGGAATAGTTTCATTTATTTAACACAACAAAAAGAACGAGGTAAAATCTTCTCGTCCTTATAAAAGGTTTCATCTTTTGGCAAGAATTTTTAAATTTCTTCAAATTTCATGAAGTTCGTTTTCTTAACTTCCGTATTATTAGGGAATCCTCCAGTAACTAGGATGATGTCTCCTTTTTCTAGTTTCATAAATTCTTGGGCTTTTGCCTTAGCATCACTTACTACTTCATCAGTACTGTTATATACTGGTACTAAAACAGGATATACACCCCAGTTTAAAGATAAGCTTCTTGCTACTTCTTCCGTTGGACATGCAGCTAAGATAAATGTATTTGGTTTTAAGTTACTAATTTTTCTAGCACTATAACCGCTCATTGTAGCAGCAACAATTACCTTAACATCTAATAATTCAGCGCTATCAACAACACATTGGGCAATGGTTCCTGTAATATCGATAACATCATTTGATGGGAACGCATAATCATAGTCATAATAATTTTCAGCATTTTCACAAATATCAGCCATGTAACGAACTGTTTCAATTGGGAATTTTCCCATTGTTGTCTCACCTGATAGCATTACAGCATCGGTTCCATCAAGTACAGCATTAGCAACGTCACTTACTTCCGCTCTCGTTGGACGAGCACTTTTCTTCATCGACTCAAGCATTTCTGTTGCCACAATACAAAACTTACCATTCTCACGACATTTTTGAATCATTAACTTTTGTAAAATTGGCAATTGTTGTAGAGGTACTTCTACTCCTAGGTCACCTCTTGCTACCATGATACCGTCACTAACTTCAACAATATCATCTAAGTTTTCTACGCCAGTAGCACTTTCAATTTTAGCAATTAATTTTAAATCTTCACGATGATGTTCCTTTATGATTTCACGAACAGCAAGTACATCTTCCTTACAGGATACAAATGATAAAGCAAGGAAATCTCCATCATGTTCGCAAGCATAAATAATATCTTCCATATCTTGTTCACTAATAAATGGAATATCAAGTTTTACTCCAGGAACATTTAAGCTTTTCTTATTTCCTAAAACGCCTCCGTTAATTACTTTACAAGTTACACCATCATCTTCAACAGATACTACTTCAAGTTTCATTAAACCATTTTCTAATAAAATGATACTTCCTTTTTGAAGATTATCTAAAGCTTGTGGATGGTTAACAGAAAAGCGTTCGCTGTTTCCTAAAACGTTTTCTTTAACTACACGAATAGTAGCTCCTTCTACTAATTCAATTTCATCATTTTCCATCATGCCATTACGAAACTCTGGTCCTTTTGTATCATATAAAATACCAATATGGCGTCCAGTTCGTTTAGATACTTCTTTAACACATGCAACATCAATTTGTTTTTCTTCTAA
>CAOKBR010000021.1 GCA_948466735.1 uncultured Mycoplasmatota bacterium
CAAGACTTATTTCAGCTTTTTACATAAAAACGGACTTCCAAATTAAAATCAACAATAAAAATCTTTTTCTCATCTAGGTATTGTCAAATAAAATACTTTGTGATAATATAGTAATGTCTTAGAAAAAGGCATTACTTTTATGTATGGTCTATTTAATTAACACGATCATTTAAAAACACATGGTCTATTGGTCAAGTGGTTAAGACGTCACCCTCTCAAGGTGGAATCACGGGTTCAACTCCCGTATAGACTACCAAATTAAGTAATAAAGAATGGAACCCCGTTCTTTTTTCTTAACCATTTTATGAAAAATTCTTATTCATCAATAGTAAACATCAAATAACTTATCATATAATATACACTAGAATAGGAATTTGCCTAAGGAAAGGAAGATAAAAATGAAACATATTCTAAAGATTTTTAAAAAGTCTATTTTTTCTATTTTATTAATCATTGGATTGTTGATAGCGCAAGCAATATGTGACTTATCTCTTCCTCAGTTTACCTCTAACATTATTAATGTTGGTGTACAACAAGGAGGAATTGAAGATAGTAATATTAAGATCGTTCGTAAAGATACGATGAGTGATTTATTATTGTTTGTTAATCAAGAAGATAAGGATAAAATATTAAATCAATATGAATTGCTAGATGAAAAGAATTATAACGATAAAGAATGGGAAAAATTAGAAAAGAAATATCCTTTATTAAAAGAAGAAGAACTTTATCGGTTAAAAAAAGTAGATAAAGAAGTGGATAATGCCTTAAGTCTACCAATGTTTTACGAATTACTTTTTGCGAGTAAAGAAGAAGAGTACGTAAAAATTCAACAACAAATTATTAATGGTTTACCAAATAGCGAAAATATGTCAAATGCAGATTTAATGACGATTATTAAATTGATGGATCAAGAGACTAGAGAAAAGTTTTTAAGTGCGATTTTAGAAAAGCTAAATGAAATGCCAGAATCCTTAATCACTCAGCAAGCGGTAAATTTTGTAAAACAAGAGTATGCTGTGATTGGAATTAATACCGATAATATGCAAACCAATTATATATTTACATCAGGTCTAACGATGTTAACTATTGCTTTAGTTAGTATGGCAACGACAATTGGCGTAGGTTTTTTAGGATCTCGAGTTGCTGCTAGATTTGCTAGAGATGCTCGTGAAGAAATTTATAATAAAGTACTCCATTTTTCAACAACAGAAATCAAAAAATTTGGAGTAGCTTCCTTAGTTACTCGTAGTACCAATGATATTCAACAAGTACAAATGATGTTAGTATTTGCTTTAAGAATTATTTTCTATGCTCCAATTATTGGTGTTGGCGGAGTTATTAAAGCAATGGGAGCGAATAGATCAATGGCATGGATTATTGCCGTTGCTGTTCTTGCTGTATTCTCCCTAGTCATCTTACTATTTGCACTTGTTATGCCAAAATTTAAAAAAGTCCAAAACTTAATTGATCGTGTTAATCTAGTTATGCGAGAAATCATTAGCGGTATTCCTGTTGTTCGTGCTTTTAGTAATCAACGTCATGAAGAAAAACGTTTTGATGAAGCATCCACTGCCCTAAAGAAAACTCTTTTATTTGTTGATCGAGTAATGGCATGTATGATGCCTTCGATGATGTTTATTATGAATAGTGTTACTATTTTAATTGTATGGCAGGCATCTCATAGTATTGATGAAGGTTTAATGCAAGTAGGGGATATGTTAGCCTTCATTCAATATACCATGCAAATAATCATGTCTTTCTTAATGATTTCTATGAGTTCAGTGATGTTACCACGTGCAGGAGTGTCCGTTGGAAGAATTGCTGAAGTGTTAAATACGAAAAACTCTGTTATAGACCCGGAAAATGCTATAGAATTTGACGAAAAGAAAAAAGGGGAAGTAGAATTTCGTAACGTGTCTTTCTGTTACTTTGATAGTGATGCTAACACCCTAAGTGATATTTCTTTTATTGCTGAAAGTGGAAAAACAACTGCTTTCATCGGCAGTACAGGAAGCGGAAAGAGTACTTTAATTAACTTAATTCCAAGATTTTTCGATGCAACAAAAGGTGAAATTTTAGTCGGTGGTGTTCCTATTAAAGAAGTAAGTCAAGAAAAACTTCATGAAAAAATTGGTTATGTGCCACAAAGAGGAGTACTATTTTCAGGAACAATTGCTAGTAACATTAAGTATGGTGATGATTCCATTAGCGATGAGCAAATGAAAAAAGCTGCAGAAATAGCTCAAAGTCTAGATTTTATTTTAGCTAAAGAAGATGGTTTCAATTCATCTATCGCCCAAGGTGGAACCAATGTTTCTGGGGGACAAAAACAACGTCTATCGATTGCTAGAGCCATTGCCCTAAATCCTGAAATCTATATCTTTGATGATAGCTTTAGTGCTCTAGACTTTAAAACCGATAAAGCCCTTCGTCAAGCCTTAGCAAAATATACTAAGAAAGCTACGATTTTAATTGTAGCACAGAGAATTAGTACCATCATGAATGCTGATCAAATTATCGTTTTAGATGAGGGAAAAATTGTAGGACGCGGAACACATAAAGAACTACTAAAAAATTGTAGTGTCTATTATGAAATTGCCTCTAGTCAATTGTCAAAGGAGGAATTAGAACATGAGTAATAAAAAACAAGCTCCTAAAGGACCCAAAATGAGTCAAAGTGTGGAAAAAGCAAAGGATTTTAAAGGTACCATCAAAAAATTATTTGCTTATTTATCTACTTATAAATGGCAATTGTTACTAGTTATCATTTTCTCCATTGGTAGTGCCATTTTCTCTATCATTGGACCTAAAATCTTAGGAAATGCAACAACAGAAATTTTCAATGGATTGATTGGGAAAATTACTGGTGTCAGTGCAGGAATCAACTTTAGTAAAATTGCAGGAATCTTACTTACTCTTTTAGGATTATACGTAATTAGTATGCTATTTTCCTACGTTCAAGGTTTTATTATGAGTGGCGTAAGTCAAAATGTTTCTTATCAATTAAGAAAAAAGTTATCAGAAAAAATTCACAAAGTGCCATTAAAATATTTTGAATCAAGAACTACGGGAGAAATTTTATCTAGGGTAACAAATGACGTTGATACCGTTAGTCAAAGTCTAGATCAAAGCTTAACCCAAGTTATCTCATCGATTACGACTTTACTTGGTGTACTTGTGATGATGTTATCGATTAGTCCAGTGATGACTTTAGCATCGTTAGTGATTATTCCTATTGCCTTAATTTTAATTGGCATCGTCGTTACAAAGTCTCAAAAGTACTTTGCAAAACAACAAGAATATTTAGGCTACATCAATGGTCAAGTAGAAGAGATGTACTCAGGTCAATCGATTGTTAAAGTGTTTAATGGTGAAGATGAAGCAATTGCTAAATTTAAAGATACAAACGATGTTTTATATCATAGCGCTTGGAAAAGTCAATTCCTATCAGGTATGATGCATCCGATTATGACCTTTATTGGAAATATTGGTTATGTACTAGTCTCTATTTTAGGAGGCTACATGGTCATCAAACAAAAAATTGAAGTAGGAGATATTTTATCGTTTACCCAGTATGTGAGAAACTTTACCCATCCACTAGCCCAAGTAGCACAAGTTACTAATTTATTACAATCTCTAGCAGCTGCAGCTGAGCGAGTATTTGAATTCTTAGAAGAAAAAGAAGAAATGAATACCGAAGTTGATGGAGTTACCACAGAAGGTATTGAGGGTGCTATTGAATTTTCTCATGTTAACTTTGGGTATGATGAAAATAAAACGATCATTAACGACTTTAATGCCAAAGTAAAACCAGGACAAAAAATTGCTATTGTAGGGCCAACGGGAGCTGGGAAAACTACTTTAGTAAAACTTTTGATGAGATTTTATGATGTAAACAGTGGTAGCATTAAAATAGATGGTATTAATATTAAAGATTTTAATCGTGATGAATTAAGAAACTTATTTGGTATGGTTTTACAAGATACATGGCTATATCATGATACCATTTTAGAAAATATTCGTTACGGAAAATTGGATGCTACTAACATCGAAGTAGAAGAAGCAGCCCAAACATCATATGTACATCATTTTATTAAAACACTACCTGATAGTTACAATATGGTAATTGATGAAGAATCAAGTAACATCTCCGGCGGACAAAAGCAATTGCTAACTATCGCAAGAGTTATCTTAAAAAATCCCAAGCTACTTATTTTAGATGAAGCAACATCAAGTGTGGATACTAGAACAGAAATCTTAATTCAACAAGCGATGGATAAATTGATGGAAGGTAGAACTAGTTTTATTATTGCCCACCGTTTATCGACAATTCGTAATGCTGATCTTATCTTAGTGATGAATCATGGAGATATTATCGAACAAGGAAATCATGAAGAATTACTAAAAAAAGATGGTTTCTATGCGAAACTTTATAATTCCCAATTTGAAGAAGTAGAAGAATAGCTACTTCTTTTTTAACGTAATGAATCTTAAAAAGCGATAAAAGATTACGCTATGGTGTAATAAATTGACAAATTAACGGAACAAGAATAAATTCATATGAAAAAATAGAAAATAATCAAACTTGTTAAACTCACTTGAAAAAAAGTACAACTTTTTGTATACTTAATATATAAAGGTAGTGAGTTATATGATTTATAAGGTAAATATCGTTAACAAAATGTCAACTAGGGGGGGGGCAACTCTTAAAATAGGACATTTATCTTATAAAGAAAATGAAGAATAGGATATAAAAAATTCTATTCTTTTTGTCGTCTACTTTTATAAAAATATAAGAAGAAGGTAGGGAAAATGAAAAACCAAAAGAAAATTATTATTTCAAGTGTACTTCTTTTATTGTTAATCATGGTAACAATAGGAGTAACATTTGCAGCGTTTACTTATAGTAAGAAAGGAACTGTAGAAAATACCATTGAAACGGGAACTGTTACTCTAACTTACACCGAAGGAAAAACGGGAATTTTATTGAATGAAGCGTATCCGATGTCTGATGAAAAGGGAAAAGTTTTAACTGGAGAAGACAATGTATTTGATTTTACTGTACAAGCAAATTTATCTCGCACAATGTCTATTGGGTATGAAGTGACTGCTGTTAAAATTCCAATCACAGATATGACACCTTTAGAGGATGATGAGGTAAAACTTTATTTAGAGCGAGCAATTGATCCAGACACTAACTATAGTGAAGTCTTTGCACCTAGTCATTATTTACCTAGAGATAATCAAACCGAAATAGGATCCCCAATAGGAAGTATGATACTAGATACAGGAACATTTACTGAATCAGGTACAACCATTCATAATTATCGACTTCGCATGTGGGTAGATGAAAACACAAGTATTCCAAGTGGAGAATCAAGAAAATATGGGGTTAGAATCAATGTGTATGCGAAACAAGATATTATAGCAACACCAGTAGAAGACCCTTTATTAAAAAACTTTACTTTTGATAAAACAACAGGAACAATTACTGGATATAGTGATACTGCCCTAAAAGATGTAGTCATTCCTGATAAAATTGGTGGAGTAGCAGTAACATCCATTGGTGACTTTGCTTTTGCTAATCAAAATCTAACCTCAATAACTATTCCAAGTACGGTAACTAGTATTGGAAAAGGAGCCTTTAATAATAATCAAGTAAGTGATAGTGAAGGTTTTATCTATAAAAGAAATGCTGATGGTAGTATAGATAATTCCACAATTGTAAGTTATGCTGGAGCAAAGAAAGATAATGTGGTAATACCAAATGGTGTTACAACGATTGGTGATAGTGCTTTCCAAAGTGTAGGACTAAATTCAGTAACTTTTCCAGAAAGCCTAACCTCAATTGGCGTATCATCATTTCAAAGTAACAATTTAACAACGGTAACGCTTCCAAAAAATGTAAAAACCATTGGGACTAATGCTTTTGCTGACAATCCATTAATAGAAATTAGTAATCAAACAGGTAAAGATTTTACATGGTCAACAATTACTGGAAAAGATAATGTGACAGTGACTGTACCACTGAAAGAACCAAATAACAAAAATATTACCGCAATATATCAATATGATCAAACGAAAGATTCTTCCACTTTCTGTGTAACAGGAGAAGAATCTACTTGTGTTCAAATTGGTGATCCAGGTACTTATGAAACAGGAACGATTATTAAATATAAAGTAAACGATACAACAGAAAAATACTTTCATGTCATGTTTGATAATGGAGATACCTTAACCTTGCAGCAAAGAGAAAATACGGGCTATAAGAAACCGTGGCATAAAACTAATACTAATAAGAATGGACCTACTGCTGCGCTATCCTCATTAGAAAATGCAACAAAGGGATGGACTAATGTACTAGATCAAACATATACACCAGGTACAACCGTATTTAAAGATAATTTCTATACTGGATGCAGTTATAATTCATGTACAACAAATACATATACATTAGGGCAAAGAACAGCAAAGGCAAGATTAATTACTGTGCATGGAGAAGTTAGCTCCTGTCCAGTGTGGATGATTAATTATTTACAGCTATCTATTCGTAGTGGTGGCACAGTAAACCGAACAGATAATGGTGGAGGAAGTTATGGAACTAATAAGGGATATTGGACAATGAATGCGTCTGCTTCGGATCCCAAAAGTGCTGGATGCATAGGTCATAACGGAAATATGGGATTCCCTTCTACTGGTGGTGAGTACAGCAGTTACGGCGTTGTTACGAACATTGCCTATGGTGTTCGTGCTGTAGTCGTAATTCAAAAGTAGCCAATAGAAATAATTGTTCTTATTGATTGATATCAAATCGTGATAAACAAAAAGGTTCTCCAAATATGGTTATTACAGTATAATTGGTTAATTTATGCTCCAAGCTTTTTGAGTTTCTAGTATCAGTTAATTCACTATATAATTGAACTATTCATTTTTCAACTATCTTTATTCATTATACATTTTATTGTATTTTTATCTTTTTTTAATTTTTCTTGATTGTTTTTATGATGACGCACTATTTAAGTCTAAAAAACTATGGTCAAAATTAATAAAATGTGCTATTCTATTATAAGATGAAGATGATGAATAGGAAGTGTGATTTATGGAAGTTATAAAAATTGTAACAGGAACACTTGAAGCCAATTGTTATGTATTAAAACAAAATGGAACATGCTTGGTAATTGATCCTGGTGCTGATGGTGCTAAAATAAAAGATGCCATCGGTAAAGATAAAGTATTAGCTGTTTTACTAACACATACCCATGTTGATCACATTGGTGCTATTCGGGATGTGATTGGTAAGAAAAAAATTCCTACCTTAAAGGGAAGAATTGCTATAGAACAAGAATACCATTATGGAACTTTTACTTTTGACGTTATCAAAACAAAAGGGCATAGTAGTGACTCGATTACCTTCTACTTTAAAGACATCAATACTATGTTCACTGGAGACTTCTTATTTAAAGAAGATATCGGTAGATGCGATTTACCTACAGGAAGTACTACGGAGATGATGGAGTCCATTGAAAAAATTAAAAAATATGACCCTAATATTATTGTCCGTCCAGGACATGGTGAAGATACAACCCTAGGATACGAATTTGAAAAAAATTCTTCATTTTAGTAAAAAAGGAAATGTTAACTGTTTTTTGGTAACATTTTTCTTTTTCTCTTTAGAGAATTTCCTAAATTGAACCAAGTTTTTTAATCAAAAATGGGAAAAGTCCGACTTGCATAATTTTTAAACATTATGTATAGTGAAGTCACTTTGTTAATGAGACGGAAAATTTTATTGACAAAAGAATAAAATATTTGTATAAATGAATAAGTAAGGAGGAAGTCATATGGCAAAAAACCTTGTGATTGTTGAATCGCCTAGTAAAAGTAAAACAATAGAAAAATATTTAGGAAGTAATTATAAAGTAATGTCTAGCAAAGGACACATTCGGGATTTATCTACTACTGGAAAATATGGTTTAGGTGTAGACTTAGAAAATAACTTTGCTCCTAGTTATGTGCCGTTAAAAGATAAAAAGAAAATTATTTCTGAGTTATCTAAAGAAGCAAAAAATAGCGATATGGTCTATCTTGCTACCGACCCTGATCGTGAAGGAGAAGCAATATCATGGCATTTGAAAGATGCCTTAGGAATTAAAGATTATAAACGAGTGTTATTTCATGAGATTACTAAAGATAAAGTTATTGATGCTATTAATCATCCTACAGTAATTGATGATAATTTAGTGCGTTCTCAAGAAACAAGAAGAATTCTAGATCGAATTATTGGTTTTCGTCTTAGTAAATTATTACAGTCCAAAACAGGTGCGAAAAGTGCAGGACGTGTACAAAGTGTGGCCTTAAAACTAATTGTTGATAGAGAAAGAGAAATAGCAGCTTTTCAAAAAGAAGAGTATTGGACAATCAATGCTAAGTTTAATGAATTTGATGCACTACTTTTTCAACATCATCACGAGGATATTGAAATTAAAACCAAAGAAGAAGCCGATTCTATTTTAGCAGAGTTAACAGATGAATTTACTATTGAAAAAATTGAAGAGAAAAAGAAAAATAAAAAGTCGAAAGCTCCGTTTACTACTAGTACACTACAACAAGAAGCATCCACAAAATTAGGTTTTACAGCAAAAAAAACGATGAGTATAGCCCAAAAATTATATGAAGGAATTGATTTAGAAAATGAAACCGTTGGATTAATTACTTACATGAGAACAGACTCTATTCGTTTATCGGATGAATATATTGGTAGTGCCTTATCGCATATTGAGAAAACTTATGGTAAAGATTTTATGGGGTATGCGAAACAAGCTAAGAAAACGGAAAATGTACAAGATGCGCATGAAGCTATACGACCTACTAGTGTTTTTAGAACGCCTGAATCAGTAAAGAAATTTCTTGAAAAAGATGAGTACGAATTATATCGCTTTATTTATATTCGTGCACTAGCTTCCCTAATGGCTGATGCTAAAGTATTACAAACCACTATCGTATTAGATAATACTGATTATCAATTTAAAACCAGTGGCCAAGTTTTAACTTTTGCTGGGTACTATCAAATTTATCAAGAATATGAAGATAGTGAAGATAAAATTTTACCAGTTATGATGGAACAACAAATTATCAAATCAAACGAAATTAATAGTGAACAACACTTTACAAAACCTCCTGCAAGATACAGTGAAGCAAAATTAATTGGCGAGATGGAAAAACTTGGAATAGGTCGACCTTCTACTTATGCCAAAACAATTGATACCTTAAAAGAACGTGCATACGTGAACACAGAAGAAAAACGCTTTGTGCCAACGGAAATGGGCATTGAGACTACTGACAAGTTACAAGAGTTTTTCCAAGATTTAATTAACGTTAAATATACAGCTGAAATGGAAACAGATTTAGATAAAATTGCAGAAGGGAACCTAGATATGATAAAAGTGTTATCTTCCTTTTATGACTTGTTTGCACCACGAGTAGATAATGCTTTTGAACAGATGGAGAAAAAAGCCCCAGTTGAAACAGGAGAAGTTTGTCCAGAATGCGGAAGTGCCTTAGTTCTTAGAAAAGGGCGTTACGGAGAATTTACCGCGTGCAGTAATTATCCGACATGTAAATATGTGAAAAAAGAAGTTAAAGTAGTAACAGAAATTATGGATTGTCCATTATGTGATGGGAAAATTGTCGAAAGAAAGACAAAAAAGGGAAAAATTTTCTATGGTTGTAATCATTATCCAACTTGTAAATTTGCATCATGGGATAAACCAGTTAGTGAAAAATGTCCAAAGTGTGGTAGTTACATGGTAGAGAAAAATAATCAAGTGAAATGTCCAAATTGTACACAACAAGAAGAAGCTAAGGAATAATTGTTTTCGTTAATGAATAGAACAGGAGATAATAAAATTCTTGTTCTTTTTATCATTAAAGAAGAAAGTAGGGTATATGAATCAAGAAAAAGAGTTTGCTATTTTAACACCTTACCTTATCAATATCAAGAGTTGCTAAAGCAAATAGAAAACAAATAATAAAATAAATTTTTTTCATCTTTCTCTTTTAGAAATAGAATACTATATGCTATAATCGAGTAAGAGATTGGAGTAGAAAAATATGGCAGTGAAATTAATGTTAAACATCGACGAAATAAATCAAGGAAAGAGAATACAATTACAACTTAGAAAAGAAAATAATTTCTACTTAATGGATGAATATACCTTGTCTAGTAGAGAAGCAAAAGATATTTTAATGGACCATTTATACAAAATTATCTTCTTTTTAGAAAGTAATAAAGAAAAAATAACAGCAATGGATCAAGTTTATGCTTATTTATCAATAGTGCACGATGAAAATCAATTAGAATACCCAGTGGTGTATGGAAAACCAAACGAGACGATAGAAGCACAAATGACAAAAAAAGAAAATTCTTGTAAAAGAAAAATAAAAAAACAACTATCCTATGAAGCTAAAGCTCTTGAAAATTTAAAATTACTATCAAGTTCTTATACCGAAGAAGAGTATTATTTATTCTCACAGTTTCATCGAAATTGTTTTGCCAAAGACTTTTATTATCAAAACTATCGCTATCACCCGCAAAGGTTTATGCAACACATTAAAGTATGGTTAAATGACTTATCTAAAGATAGAAAATTAAGGTACCATAAATTACGTTATCTAGAACAAGCCATTTATCAAGAAGAATTAACTTTTCCTAACCTTTATTCTATATTAAAAAAGATACAAAAAGAAAATCCTGTTTCATCACTATTACCAAAGGAACCTTTAAAATTTGATATAGAACAAGCCAAAGAAGATAGTTATTTATCCTATTTAGTATGTTACTACAATAATGACCCAGCTTTAATTTTTGAAGAATATCATCAAGTAGGAGATTTAGTTGATGATCACATAGAAAAGATGTTAGTAAAGCGATGAAGGATTTAGAAAAATATCTATCTTATTTAAAATATCAAAGACAATATGCTAAAGATACACTTCTTAACTACCAAATTGATTTAGAAGAATATCTAGTTTTCTTAAAAAAGGAAGAAGTATTGTACTTAAACGTTGAAACATCAGATATACGTTTTTATCTATCTTATATTAAAGAAGAAAAAAAGAACAAAAATAGAACCGTTAATCGTAAATTAAGTGCGATACGGGGATTTTACTCATTTTTAGAGCAAGAAGAAAAAATTAATACAAATCCTTTTAAAATGGTGAAAAACCTAAAAATAGAAAAAATGCTTCCTCGTTATTTTGAATATCATGAATTACAAGAACTATTTTCTTCCATTGATATTTCTACTTCCTTAGGATTACGTGATCGAACAATTCTAGAAGTACTATATACAACAGGTATTAGAGTAGGAGAGTTAATCAAAATCAAAGTAGGCGATATCGACTTTTCTGATTTAAATATCAAAATCTTTGGTAAAGGAAATAAAGAGCGTTATGTCTATTTTGATGATATATGTAAAAGCTATTTAGAAAAATATATTGAAACTAGTCGAGAGACTTTGAATAAATTGAAAGTAGAAGAACTTTTTTTGAATCATTTGGGAAGTGGATTGACAGAAAGAGGAATTACCTTTATACTAAATAGAATCATTAAACAAACTTCGTTACAAAAACATATTTCCCCGCATATGTTGCGACATACTTTTGCGACGGAGTTATTAAACCAAGGGTGCGATTTAACTAGTGTACAACAACTATTAGGACATGCTTCACTAAAAACAACCCAAGTGTATACGCATGTTTCACTTGCCCAATTACAACAAGTCTACCAACAATCGTTTGATCGTGCTAAAATAAAAGAATAAAAAAACAAAAAAATAATCACAAATAATAAAGGGGAAAAGTTGATGAGGTGAAGTATGGACAGTATGATTGAAACACAAGAAGAACTTTATCAAAAAATCTTACCTGTTCTTACACTTCGTAAGAAAAATCTACATCAAGAAGGGTTCACCAAAATTAAAGAAAAAGATATCTTTGAATCATTAAAACAAAAGAAGTGGCAATTTGAGAAAAATTTATCGATTTCTTCCGTCGTTAATGATATAATTCATATCGAGAGTAGTTTTTTTCTTGATGAGTAGTGGAGGTGGTAATTTTGCATAAAGATAAAGGTCAATATAATAGTATAGACGACTTGATTAAAAAAGCAGGCACATACATTAAGGAAAAAGAAAATTTAGAAAAGATTAAAGCAACTTTTGAATATGCTGATAGTAAACACGAAGGACAATATCGAAAGTCTGGAGATAAATACATTGTGCATCCTTTGAATGTTGCGATTATCTTAACAACAATTTACGCAGATACGCCAACAATTCAAGCAGGATTACTTCATGATGTATTAGAAGACTGTGATGTCACATATGAAGAGTTAAAAGAAGAATTTGGAGAAGAAGTAGCAAAACTTGTATATGGGGTGACTAAGTTATCAAAGATTAATTTTTCAACGGAAAATGATTATTTGATTGAGTATTATAAAAAAATTATTGTAGGAATGAGTGAAGATGTTCGTGCTATTATTGTAAAACTTGCAGATAGACTACATAATATGCGTACATTATTTGCTCTTCCTTTAGAAAAACAAAAATCAATTTCCAAAGAGACAATTGAAATTTTAGCACCTATTGCCCATCACTTAGGAATTCATAAAATTAAAAGTGAGTTAGAAGATTTATCTTTACGTTATTTAAAACCTGAGGTTTTTTATGATATTGCTGAAAAATTAAATAAAACGAAATTAGAACGTGAAAACACTGTTATTAAGATGCAAAAAGAAGTAGCAAACTTATTAACCGAACATAACATTGCCTTTGAGATTAAAGGTAGGGCAAAGAGTATCTATAGTATTTATAACAAACTAGATAAAGGGAAAAAATTTAGTGATATTTATGATTTATCAGCGTTAAGAATTTTAGTCAATACGACGCAAGAATGCTACTTAGCTTTAGGAATCATTCATTCCAAATTTAGACCATTACCAAAAAGATTTAAAGATTACGTTGCTATGCCAAAAGCCAATATGTATCAATCATTACACACCACAGTATTTGGAATAGACGGATACTTATTTGAAATACAAATTCGTACTTATCAAATGGATGAAGTAGCAGAAAATGGAATTGCTTCCCACTGGGCTTATAAAGAACATAAAGATGCTAGTCAATTATTGCAAAATACAACTGAACAAAAACTACAATTCTTTAAAGCCATTATGGAACTTCAAGAAGATAAAATGAGTAGTGAAGAATTTGTTAACAGTGTAAAAGATGAAGTATTAAATAATAATATTTATGTGTTTACTCCGATGGGTGATATTATTGAATTACCAATAGGAGCAACCCCAATTGATTTTGCCTACCGAGTACATAGTAAAGTTGGGGATACCATGGTAGGAGCCATGGTTAACAATAGCATTGTTGCCCTAAATTACGAACTTCAAAACAATGATATTGTAAAAATTAACACCAGTAAAAGTAGTACAGGACCATCAAAAGAATGGTTAACTATTGCTAAAACTACTCAAGCAAAAAATAAAATTAAGTCCTTCTTTGCTAAGAATGAAAGAAGTAATTATATTGAACGAGGAAAAGAGTCAATAGAAAAAGAATTGCGCAAACAAAAAATTTCGTTTAATGATTTTAATAAAGAAGAACATATCAATTTTCTTTTAAAACTTTTAAAAATAGATAACTTATTAGAATTATACTTCCAAGTTGGTGTAGGTAAAATTAGTACTAAAACACTTATTAAGCCATTAGTAAAACCAAAAGAAGAAGTAGAAGTTATACCTAAAGTAAAAATGGTTCCCAAAACACAAGAAAATGATGTTATTGTTGATGGTATTGAGAAAATAAAAGTATCTTTAGCATCTTGTTGTAAACCTATTCCAAATGATGATATTATTGGCTATATTACTAAAGGAAATGGTATAACAGTGCACCGAAGTATTTGCCATAATTTAACCTATGTAGAAGATAGAACCATTCGTGTAGAATGGAATAATAAAGTATCCCATCGTTTTAATACCGATATTAACGTCTATATGAAAAATGCTGAAAATCATTTAGTGGATATCATTCAAAAAGCGAACTCTTGTGATATCTTGGTCAATAAGATAAATACAACACTTGCTAATAACAAATTAATGTATGAAATAGAAATATCGCTATATCAGAAAAAAGATTTAGAAAAGCTATTTAAAGAAATACGAAAGCTTGCCTATATCGAAGAGATAGAAAGAGTGATAAAATGAGAGTGGTTATTCAAAGAAGTTTAGAAGCAAGTGTTAGCGTTAAAGGACAAGTGGTAGGAAAAATTGATCGAGGTTTAGTTTTGCTTGTAGCTTTTAGCGAAGGGGATAACAAAGAGATCATTGAATACATGGCTAAAAAAATTGCGGGATTACGAATTTTTGATGATGCCAATGGTGTGATGAACTTATCTATTTTAGATATAAAGGGAAGTATTTTATCTGTATCCCAATTTACTTTGTACGCTGATTGTAGTAAGGGAAATCGGCCATCATGGCAAGATGCGATGAAACAAGATAAAGCAAGAGTATTATATGAGTGCTTCAATCAAGAATTAAAAAAATATGTAAACGTTGCTAGTGGAATATTTCATGAAGATATGCAAGTTCAATTAGTAAATGATGGGCCAGTAACCATCATATTATCGAGGTGATAAATCATGTTTAAAAACAAATTAAATTACAATCTAATTAATATCCTAGTCTTTATGTTAGTTGCTTATATTGGAGTATCAACTATTGGTATATGGGGAGGAATCGTTCTAAAGATTTTTGGTGTTATTTTTCCTTTCATTATTGCTTTTGCTATAGCGTATGCCTTATATCCTTTTGTTAAATTTTTAGAAGGTAAGGGTTTAAGAAAAAATCTATCAGTAGCCATTGTGGTAATTTTGCTCTTACTATTAACAGTATTACTTATTTCCTTAACTCTACCTTTAGTATACGATCAGCTAGTATCTTTTTCTAAAGCAATCATCGAAGTTTTACAAGATTTTTCTAGTAAATTTGATGTTAATTTAGGAGACTTTCAAATTACTGTAGTTGATACGTTAAATGAATTAATTAAAAGTTTAGGAAAGATTGTATCTGATGGAACGGTAAATATTGTTAGTAAGTCAATCGATATTGTAACAAAGGGAATCATTGTTTTAATTTCATCTATTTATTTCTTAATTGATATGGATAAAATTAGAGCATGGGTTAAAAATTTCTTATTAGATTTTGAAAACCGTGGTTATAAATATGTGAAATCGCTAGATGTTGAGTTAAGTCAATATTTAAAAGGATTACTTTTATTTATGGTCATTCAATTAGTGGAATATAGTGTTATTTTCCGCCTAGTAGGACACCCTAACTGGCTACTTTTAGGAATTCTTGCTTGCGTTACTACAGTCATCCCTTATTTTGGAGGATTAATTACCAATATCATTGCTGTAATTACTGCAAGTGTTGTATCAACGCCTACATTTATTGGAACTATCATTATTTGTTTATTATTTCCTCAAATTGACGGATACGTTATTTCACCTAAGATTTATGGAAAAACCAATAATGTTAATCCACTATTAACTATTTTTGCTGTATTCGTCGGTGGAGCAGTATGGGGTATTGTTGGAATCATGTTAGCACTTCCATTGTTCCTATTATTAAATTGTACTTATCGATTCTTTAAAGCTGATATTATTAGACATATTAATCAAGTAAAGGAGAAAATCGATTAAAGAGTTAGCACTTGCTAGCTTTTTACTTTACTATAAAGAAACGCAGTAATTGTGATTTTAGAAAAATGATACGCATAAATTTTTAGAAAAACATTTGACTAGAAAACGGGGATTTGTTATGATGTACATAGCAATAAATCCCTTTTCTTTATGGGAAAAACATTGTAGAAAGGAAGCTATTTATGATTACAAAACAAAAAGGATGTCATGATATTTATGGTGTTGAAGCAAAAAGATGGAAGTATGTTGATAAATTAATTGATTCTCTGATGGAAAAATATAATTATTCATATATGCGTACACCTTTATTTGAAGCAAGTGAACTATTCCACCGCGGAATTGGAGAGGCGAGTGATATTGTAACAAAAGAAACCTATGATTTTACTGATCGAGGAGATAGAGCGATTACTTTAAGACCAGAGGGAACTGCAGGAATTGTTAGAAGCTATATTGAAAATAAAATGTATGGAGATCCTATTCAACCAGTGAAGGTATATTATAATGGAACAATGTATCGTTATGAACGCCCTCAATCAGGAAGAGATAGGGAATTAACTCAATTTGGTGTTGAAGTTTTAGGATGTGAAGATGCCGTCATTGATGCAGAAGTCATTTCTTTAGCGGTAAACTTTTATCGCTTATTAGGATTAACGAATGTAAAGGTGCAAATTAACTCTTTAGGAGATGAAGAGTCTAGGAAAAATTATCGAAATGTGTTAATTGAGTATTTCCGTCCTCATATTGATGAGTTATGTGAAGATTGTAAGATGCGCTTTGAGAAAAATCCATTACGTATTCTAGATTGCAAAGTAGATGCTGATAAACCATTATTAAAGAACGCTCCTAAGACAATTGCTCATTTAAATGAAGTAAGCAAAAAGCGTTTTGAGGAAGTGCTAGAATACTTAGATTTATTAAAAATTGATTATGAAGTGAACCCAAATATTGTAAGAGGACTAGATTATTATCAACACACTGTTTTTGAATTTACTGCTGATATTCCTGGAATGGGAAGTCAAAGTGCTCTAGGAGCCGGTGGTAGATATAACGGTTTAGTACACCAACTAGGTGGACCTGAAACAGCAGGAATTGGTTTTGGTATTGGAATTGGTAGAACCTTACTCGCTTTAGAAAAAGCGGAGATTAAATTACCTGTTGAAGAAGAGATTGATGCGTTTATTCTTTACATTAACGATGAAGAGAAAAAGTATGCAACATACTTAGCACAAGAGTTACGCCTTAACGGTTTTAGTGTCGATATGGAATACCAAAATCGTAATTTAAAAGGACAGTTCCGTCAAGCAGAAAGATTAAATGCTAAGTTCTTACTTATTTTAAATAGTGAAGATTTAGATAACAATGAATTAAAAATTAAAGATGCTAGAAGTAAAGAAGAAGAAATTATCTCTATGGATGCTTTAATTTATTACTTAGATGAAAAATTGGCTATGGATGAGTATATTTCTAGTGAAGAAGATTTAGAAGAAAGTGATTGTCACTGCCATGGTACTTGTCATCACGATCATGAACATGAATGTCACTCTGGACATAATTGTAGTTGTCATCATCATGAAGAAAATTAAAATATGAATTAACATTTATTTCACAAGAAAAAGGGACATTGCGTACGAAATCCCTTTTTTTATTGTATAAAGATGTCTTCATATGTATACATCATAACATAAATACATCTTTTTGACAAGAGTTCTTCCTTTTTTTGATGGGCTATGATATAATGAATTTAATAATAGGGAAGGTGGTACATTGATTTTCAAAAATAAAAAAGGTCAAGCATTAATCGAATTTGTTATGCTTTTACCCATCGTGGTATTCATCTTCTTTTTAATTATCGATATTGGTTCCATCATGAGTGCTAAAAGTCATTTAGAAAACAAAACTAGTGATATCATCAATGCTCTAGAAGATGGAAAGAACTACGATTACCTAGTAGAACTAGCGAATAAAGATTCTACCTATCACATTGATGTCTTACTTACCTATGGAAGTGATAACTTCGTAAATATCGAATTAGCAGGAAAACTAACTTTGCTCACTCCAGGTTTAAACAAAATCCTAAACAATCCTTACGCGATTAAAGTAAAGCGAGTGGTGCCTTATGAATAATAAAGGTCAAGTTTTAGTTTTATTCGTCTTATTACTTCCCATCATCATCATGGTCGTTGGTATGGTTAATGATATGGGTATGATGTTACTTGAAATCAACAAACTGGATAACCTAAATAAATATATTGCTAACTATAGTAG
>CAOKBR010000022.1 GCA_948466735.1 uncultured Mycoplasmatota bacterium
AAATTTTAAAAAAAGTTGTAAAAAACTATTGATTTTTATTAGCAAGTTTTTGTGTTTTAAAAAGGAGTAAGAGAAATGGAACAAAAGAAGAAAATTATTTTATCAGTAGTGATGCTACTTTTATTAGTCGTTGCTACAATTGGAGTAACCGTTGCAGCATTTACTTATTCAAAAGAGGGAGCTTTTGAAAATACGATTGAATCATCAACGGTGATGTTAACGTACACTGAAGGGAAAACAGGAATTGTTTTAGAAGATGCCCTGCCTCTATCTGATGAGACCAGAAAAATTTTAACAGGAACTAATCATGTTTTTGATTTTACTGTTACAGCAACACTAGGTAAATCTAGTTTAATCGGATACGAGGTCACTGCCATAAAAATACCAATTACAGATATGACACCACTAGAAGATAATGAAGTAAAGTTATATTTAGAGCGAGCAATAGACCCTGATACAACTTATGAAAGTATAATAGCACCTACAAATTTTATACCAAGAGAAGAACGGACAAAGATAGGTTCACCAGTGGGTTCTATGATATTAGACCAAGGTAATTTTACTATGGAAGGAGCAACAATCCACAATTATCGACTTCACATGTGGGTAGATGAAAATACAGAAATAGGAGATACTCCTAAAAAATATGGAATAAGAATTAATATATATGCTAAACAAGATGTAGCAGTAGAAGTAGAGGATAACCAAAATCCAAATATTTTAAATATTTATGCTTATAACCAAGAAAAAGATTCATCTACTTTTTGTGTAACATGAGAAGAGTCAACTTGCGTAGAATTAACAGAAGCACTAGAAACTTATGAGGCAGGAACAATTATTAAATACAGAGTGAATGATACAACTGAGATATACTTTCATGTAGTAAGTGATAATGGAAATACCCTAACTTTACAGCAGAGAGAAAATATAGTATATAAAACTGCGTGGTATTATGATGCTGCTAGTGATAATACCAAAGGGCCACTAACGATTTTACCAGCGTTAGAAAACGTAATAAGTGGATGGACAAATGTATTAGATCAAACTTATACACTTGGAGTAACTGTATTTAAAGATAACGCTTTTACTGGATGTGATGTTGATGCTACCAGTAAAAAATATAATTGTACAACAAATTCATATACCTTAGAGGAAAGAACAGCCAAAGCGCGAATGCTAACATTGCAAGAGGCAAATGGTTTAGGATGTATACATTTAGCAAAGTCTTGTCCAGTTTGGATGTACAATTATTTAACTGCCTCTATAAATCATGGAGGAACAGTAGATCAAAGTGGAGGAGAATATGGAAAAAACTGGGGATACTGGACAATGAATACGTGGTCGTACGACTTGAATAGCGCTTGGTACATGTATCACACTGGGAGCATGAATTATGAGCACTGATTCCACTTACCTTGGGGCGCGAGCTGTCGTCGTCATAAAAAAGTAGCTTACAAGAGTAAATGTTTGTTTATTCTTGTCACCTGATACTTAAAGCGTGATAGACAAAAGAAAAAATAGAATATACCAAAACCAAAGAGTAAAATTTTTAATATTCCATTTTATTTTCAATAAACCTTACATAGTATTCATCAAAGGTAATATTGTGTTCATGAATATAAGTAGCAATATCAACTCCTACATAGCGGTAGTGCCAAGATTCATAAGAGTATCCAGTGATATGTTCTTTATCTTTTGGATATCTTAAGATAAATCCAAAACGATGCGCATTTTCTATCATCCATTTAAATTCGTTTGTTTTCTCAAAATCCGTGTATGTAACTTTCGCATTGTCAACATCAATAGTTAATCCTGTTTGATGCTCAGAAAATCCAGGACGCGCTGAATAAGTATCCGCCTCTTCCATACCATCACTATCAACATAATTTTGATATAACTGCTTTTGATAATCATAACTTCGATAACTTGACATTACTCGAATAGTAAAACCATCTTCCTTAGCTTTATGACAAAGCTTTAAAAAAGCATCCTTTGCCTCACTTACTAGTTCAATTTTCTTATAAGTGACAACGCAATCATCTACTGTAACTAAATCATCAGGAATATAATCTTCACCTAAAGAAATGTACTTGTTAACTAATAGATAGTTAGTATTTAAATAAGGACTTACCGATGTATTGGTATAATACTTATTATCTAGTCCAATGTTAACTCTAGTGATAATATCTTCCACATTTAAACTTGGATTTGATTTTTGATAAGATAAATAACGATCTAAATAGTTAAGATTAAAATAATTTAGTTCTTTTTCAGGATGATTTAACTTTGCTAATTTTTCCTCTATTTCCTTAGGATACTTTTCCTCTTCCTTTTCATTAGATGGTACTTTCCCATTTTTTTGGACAAAAACGAATACACTAGCACCAATTAACATCATTAAAACAAGATAAACAATAACCGCTTTTTTTAATTTCCTTTTTTTCAAGTGGAATCACCTTCTATTAAATACTATATAGGAAAAAGAAAAATATGTCAAAAAATAAATTGTGTTACATATTCTTTATTAGGTGATGAATTTGAAAAAGATAATTTTAATTTTGATGATAGGATTATTATTCATTCCTCATATGGCAGTTTTTGCTGTGGAAGGAGAAGAGGAGCCGTTAAAAAATGCTCGAAGTGGAATTTTAATTGAGGTTACTACAGGAAAAATTTTGTTTGAGAAAAATAAAGATGAAAAAGTAGCAATGGCATCATTAACCAAGATGATGGCGCAAATTTTGATTTTAGAAGCAATTGAAGAAGGAAAAATCACATGGGAAGATAAGGTAACAGCAAGTAGTAATGCTAAAAATATGGGTGGAAGTCAAATTTATTTAGAAACTGGGGAAGTCATGAGTGTTCGCGATTTGTTTAAAGGAATTTCTATGGCAAGTGCGAACGATGCGACAGTAGCAATGGCAGAATATCTAGCAGGAAGTGAAGAAGAATTTGTAAAAATGATGAATGAAAAAGCCAAGTCTTTTAAGTTGGAAAATACCCATTTTGTAAATTGTACTGGACTTGATGAAGATAACCATTATTCTACTGCGTATGATTTAGCAATGATTGCAAGAGAATTATTAAAGCATGAGCAAATTTTAAAATTTTCTTCTGTATATGAAGATTACTTAAGAGTAGATACTAAAGATAAGTTTTGGCTTGTAAATACCAATAAATTAGTTCGTTTTTATGAAGGAGCAGATGGATTAAAAACAGGACACACGGATAATGCTAAGTATTGTTTAGCAGCAACTGCCCTAAAAAATGGAATGCGCTTAGTTGGTGTTGTTTTAGGAGAAGAAGACATTAAAGTTCGTAATAGTGAAGCAATGGATTTACTAGATTATGGTTTTAATCATTATAAGGTGAAACTTTTAAAGAAAAAAGGAGAAGCAGTAGGAAGTATTGCTATTGAAAAATCGGCGAAAAAGTTTGTGGAAGTGGTTCCTGTTTTAGATATTAGTGTATTATTATCTAAACAAGATGAGATGAAAAATTATGATATGGAAGTAGTACTAGATGAAGTGAAGTTACCCATAAAAGTAGGTACCATTGTTGGAAAGGTAAAAGTAAAGGATCAAGGAAAGACGATTTTAACTGTTGATTTAACTGTAAGTGAAAATGTAGAAAAGCAAGGATTTATTGAAATGTTTTGGGATTTAATAAAAGATATGGTTACTGGATAGAGGATAGATAATGATTTGGTGAAAACTAAATCATTTTTCTTTGCCTTTTATTAGAATTTTGCTATAATGATAATTAATTTTGGAGGTGATAATCGTGGCAATTCAAGTAGAAGATATGAATTTAGAAAAAGAAAAATTGCAAGTGGTGATGAAAAAATTATTAGATACCATTGAACAGTTAGATGATGAAATCAGTAGTAAGGTTGATGAGAGTATAGAATTTAAGAAGATGGTGTGGAAAGATAAGTACTCAATGGATAAAGTGGAACAACAGCAGTTTATGAGTTCTAGTTTACAAGAAGCAACTCTTTTAATTGCTAAGGATAAATACTTTCGAAAGTTATTAAGAATGAGAAATAATCCTTATTTTGCGTCAATTATTTTTGATACTAGTAGTAATCACCATGAAATTTATATGGGAATTACTTACTTAAAAGATGATGATATAGATAATATGATTTATGATTGGCGTAGTCCCATTTGTAGTTTGTTTTATGATAATGAATTAGGAGAGTGTTCTTATTTAGCACCAGAAGGACAAATTTTTGGATCCTTAAAGCGAAAAAGACAATATAAAATAGAAAATGGGAATCTTGTTGGTGTATTTGATAATTCAATTAATATTAGTGATGATTTATTGCAAGAAGTGTTAGCAACTAAAAGTGATGAGAAAATGAAAAATATTGTCAATACCATCCAAAAGGAACAAAATGAAGTTATTCGCGATATTGATAATCAAACATTAATTGTGCAAGGAATTGCAGGAAGCGGAAAAACCTCAGTAGCACTACATCGTATAGCCTTTTTACTTTATAAAATAAAAAATTTAACTTCATCGAATATCTTAATTTTTTCCCCTAACCAAATTTTTACCGAGTATATTGCAAATGTATTGCCAGAACTAGGAGAAGATAACACCTTACAAACAACGTTTCATGATTATCTATCAAACCATTTAAAAGAGTATCGAAAGGTAGAGTCTTTTATGGAATTTATTGAAAAATATTATACCAAAAGAAATCATGACTTTAATTTGATAAAGTATAAACAAAGCGAAGAGATTATCTTGGATATTAAAAACTATATTGAAAATATAATTCATCAATTTACTTTTCATCAAGGAATTGTTGAAAGTCATATTTTCTCTTATACTAAGGAAGAATTATTTCAATTGTTTAAAAGGTATGAACGTTTTCCTTTAGTGGAACGTATTAATCAAATGGCTATTAAGTTATCAGAAACGAATTATAATGGAACAAGAAAAAAGGTAAGTACTTATCGAAAGTTAATTATGGAATCTTGTAATTTTTCTAAAGATTATAAACAAATTTATGTAGATTTTTATAAGAGTCATTTTTCTAAGATGAGTCTACCGATGGTGGAAGAGAAAAATTTATTAAAGTCAAGGACTGTTTTCTACGAAGATGCTTTATTAATGGTTTATATGAAAGGATTATTAGAGGGTTTTCCATATGAAAATCAAATTAAGGAAGTGGTTGTTGATGAGGCGCAAGATTATAATAAATTACAATATATCATTTTAAAAGAAATTTTTAAACGAGCAAATTTTACCATTTTAGGAGATGTTAATCAATCAATTAATCCATATTATCATTATGATTCTTTAGCAAGTTTAGAAAGTGTATTTGAAGAAAAATGTAAGTATATTGAATTAAATAAAACCTATCGCTCTAGCAGTGAAATTATTGATTACACCAATAAAATTTTAGGACTAAATCACGTTAGTGCGATTAGAAAAGAAACCAATATACCAGTAATCATTGATAAAATAAAAAATTTTATAAAAGATGATTGGGTAAGATCGGTAAAAGAGTTAGAAAAGAAGTATCAATCGATTGCTATTATTACCTTAGATGATGCTACAGCAAAAGAGGTGTATGATGAGTTAAATAATGATTTGAACTTAACATTAATAGAATTAAAACAAGAGAGGTTTGCTAAAGACTTAGTTGTATTACCAGCATATATTGCTAAAGGGTTAGAGTTTGATTGTGTTATTGTTTATGTGTCAACACAAGAATTTGTTTTATCTAAAAATTTATTTTATACTGCTTGTACTAGAGCACAGCACCAATTAATGATCAAACAAAAAATTTAAAATTTTTTAAATTTTTGATGTAGTTCTTATTTTGCCTTTCAATAATGATATTGGGAGGTATTTTTATGAAAAAAATATTTTATAGTATATTGTTAATTTTAGTATGGCCTATTTTGGGGTATGCGGAGGTATTGTACTCACCTTATAGCGAAGTACAGGAAGCTGATGAGTATTTGGAGTCTAGTGACTTAATTCAAGTAGAAGAGATAGAGAAATATCGCTTCTATAGGGAAGAGATAGTTTATGATGATGGATACTATAGTATGCATGAAGTGAATAGGGAGTATCCCTTTGTTGACTTAGAAAACTTTATTTGGAGTGATTTTTCTAATTGGCAAGAAGAAAAAATAGTAGAAAATAGCGATACAAATATCGAAGAAAGAATTGTTCATCAATATCGAAAAAGAAAATTGGTTGATAAAGTTCAACTCAATTATGTTTGTTTTGAAAGTGATGAAATTATCTTAAAAGAGTTAAAGGTAAAAGTAAAACAGAAAGAAGTTGCTTATACTATTGAAGGCGGAAAAGAAGATAAAATAATTTTAACGAAAGATAAGCCATTAGTTATTCAATTTGAACAAGCGTACGATCCGATCGATTTGTATTTATCTTTACAAGTGTTAACGCCTAGTAGTGGAGATTTTCATTATCGTTACACACTTAGTCTTTTTGATGATGAGGAGATACTATATGAAGATGATTTTTTAACGCATACGAATTCTTCAATTGGAATTTATCGCTTTTTAAATGTGAAAGAAAATGTGAAAAATCCTCTTTATGAAGAAAAAATTACAATGAGTTTAGAAAAACCTAACGATAATAGTTTATATTTAGGAGAAAAACACGAGTATCGTTATCAAGAAAAGAAGTATAAAAATTATAAGATAGAGAAAGTCTATTTAGAGGGATACTATACTGATGCTAATGGAATCAAAGATAGTGAACAAAAAAAGATATTTTATCAATATCAAACAAGAAACTACATTGATTTCTTTGATCAATTGACATTTTTTGACCCTTATTTTGATTTATCTTTCTTAGTGAAAAGTTCTTCCTATGACTTGAATGCATGTAAAATAATGACAAAAAACTTAGAAAATAGCCACAATTATCAAGTTACGATTGACTGTCAAGGAGATATTTATGAACGAATTTATGAAGTTGTTCTTCTACCTACTGAAAATGATTTAAAAAAAGGTAGTATTGAAGTTAGCAGTGTTGACAAAAGGGAAGAGAAAAAAACGCCAATTTCTAACGAATTAGTAGCTTTTGATACATTAGAGAATGAAAATAATGTCGAAAAAGAAGAAGATATTTCAAAAAAAGTACAGCCGTTTGAAGAAAAGGATTGGGGAAAACCTTTAAAAAAGAAAAGTGCATCATTCGTTTTTGACTATCAACTAGCTATTTCTTTATCCTTAATGTTTCTTGGATGTTTCTTAATTATTATTGGAATAAAAAAATATGTCGATGAAAAAAATTAAATTGTTTTGTCGAAAGGGTATAAATTTTAAAAAAAGTGTTCTATATTCAAGCAGCACAGGGAAATCGGTAATTAAGGAGAGATTAGAAATGATTAGTGAAGCAAATGAGGTATTAAAAGAACATGAGTGGATTATTTTATCTATCTTAAAGCGTTATTCTTATTACAAAAATCAAGAAGATTTGTATCAAGTCGGGCAAATTGGTTTACTTCAAGCCCTGAAACACTATGACCCAACGTATCAAGTTAAGTTTTCTACTTTTGCTTATCCTTATGTTCAAGGGGAAATTTTAAAATACATTAGAGAAGATCGAAGTATTAAGATTAGTAAAGATATGATTAAATTAAATCAATCACTAGAAAAAGCGAAAGAAAAATTAATGCAAAAGTTGATGAGAGAACCAAGCGATGAAGAGCTAGCAATGATTTTAGATATCGACTTAGATAAGATTCATGAAGCAAGAAAAGCTGTAGAATATGTGCAAAGTTTGGATTATTGCTTAAGTGATGAAGGTCGTGAGATGACTTTATATGATTCGATTAAAGTAGATTGTCTTGATTTAGCACCAAGTGTTATGGACTTAAAAGAAGAATTAAAAAAATTGCCAAGCGAGGAACAAGATTTAATACTAAACCGATACTATCAAGGTTTAACACAAGAAGAAACATCAAAACGTTTAGGAATATCTCAAGTTCAAGTATCAAGAAAAGAACAAAAAATTTTAACAAAGCTAAAATCAAAATTAGTAAGTTAATTTTATAGGTATAGAAAGTGTAAATTCTATCCATGTTATAACTGGTGATAAAATGGAAAAAAGACAATATAATGATTTAGTTAGCCAACATAAACCACAAGAGTCGCGAATTCAAAATGCTATGATTGCATTTTTAGTTGGTGGAGTTGTGGGAATATTAGGACAACTATTAGTAGAATTTTACTCCTATTATCTAGATATCTCTAGTAAAGATGCATCCGTATTTATGATTGTAACCTTAATTTTCTTTGCCTCACTTTTTACGGCATTAGGATTTTTTGATAAATGGGTTAACTTTGCTAAATGCGGTTTGATTATTCCAATTACTGGCTTTGCTCATTCCATGACAAGTGCTGGAATAGAGTATAAAAAAGAAGGACCTATTTTTGGAGTAGGAAGTAACATCTTTAAACTAGCAGGATCAGTTATTCTATATGGTGTCGTATCAGCTTGGTTTTTTGGACTGATTCGATTAATCATAGTGGGAGGGTAGAATATGACAATCAAGTATAACAAAGTATACGTACAAAATCGAAGTACTGTAGTAGGACCATATGAGGCAAAAGGACCCTTAGGAAATTTATTTGATAAAAGGTATGATGATTTATATAATGGGGAAACATCTTGGGAAAAAGCAGAGGTAAAGTTATTAGAAGATAGTATGAATATTTTACTAAATAAGGCAAAAATTAGTAAACAAGATGTGGATTTAGTTATTGCAGGAGATTTACTTAACCAAATTAGTGCATCTTGTTACGCTACCAATTCTTTTAACTCACCCTTTCTTGGCATTTATAGTGCCTGTGCAACCAGTTGTGAAGGAATTATCTTAGCATCAACGTTTATTGAAAGTGGTAATGTAAAAAATTGTATTGCTGCTACTAGTTCACACAATATGTCTAGTGAAAAACAATTTAGAAACCCAACTGAGTATGGTGCACCAAAGCCAAAAACAGCAACGTTTACAGCGACAGGAGGAGCTAGTTTATTGTTAGGAAGTACACCTACTAATATTAAAGTAGAATCAGGTACTATTGGAAAAATTATGGACTTAGGACAAAACGATCCATTTCATATGGGAGCAGCGATGGCACCAGCGGCCGCAGATACTATCTATCAGCATTTAAAAGATACTAAAAGAGAACCCAATTATTATGATTTGATTTTAACGGGTGACTTAGGTGTTTATGGAAAAGATATTTTAATAGATTACATGAAAACAGAGTATGGTCTTGATATTAGTGCCAATTACGATGATTGTGGAACAATGTTATATGACTTACAAAATCAACAGGAAGTAAATGCTGGAGGATCAGGACCAGTGTGTAGTGCTTTAGTAAATTATTCTTATGTATTAAATATGATGGAAAAAGGTAACTTATCAAGAGTACTACTTGTTGCAACAGGAGCATTGTTTAGTCCAACGTTTGTGTATCAAAAGGAAAATATCTTAAGCATTGCGCATGCTGTTAGCTTGGAGGTGGTAGAATGATTTATATCTATTCCTTCCTCTTTGCAGGTATTTTATGTTTAATTGCCCAAGTGATTTTAGATAATACCAAATTAACACCAGGGCATATCACTAGTATCTTTGTTGTTACAGGAGCTGCGTTAGATACGTTTAGCATTTATGATAAAATTATCGCCTATGTTGGAGGTGGAGCGTTAGTTCCCATTACTAGTTTTGGACACCTTTTAATCCATGGAGCACTTGATAAAGCAGGAGATTATGGTTTTATCGGCTTAATCATGGGAATGTTTGACTTAACAGCCTCAGGTATTACAGCAGCCATTGTCTTTACTTTCATCTTTACTTTATTCTTTAAACCAAAGGATTAAAAAATATCGCTTGTAATGGCGGTATTTTTATCGTTTTTGTTTCTAGGCTAAATTTTGTTGTACTAAAAGATATAGCAAATTCATTCTATATCTTTTTGGATAAATATGTTAAAATGGTTATTATAAGGAGGGATAAAAATGAAATTAAAAGATAAAGTAGCAGTAATTACTGGTGGAGCTATGGGAAATGGTTTAGGAATTGCTAAAGTATTTTTGAAATATGGTGCATCAATTGCTATATTAGATTATGCTAATGAACTACAAGGTACACTTAACCAATTACAAAATGAGTACCCTAATAAGAAAGTTTTAGGGTATCAAGTAGACTTAAGAGAAAAAGAAAAAGTAGAAATGTGTGTTGATGATATTGCTAAAGAATTTGGTCACATTGATATTTTAATTAATAATGCTGGAGTATGTCGTTTAGAAACTTTTTTAAAGATGAGCGATGAGGTTAGAGATTTTCATTTTGATATTAATATTAAAGGAACTTGGAATGTTACAAAGGCAGTTGTCCCTTATATGAAGAAAAATACTTCTTCTAGTATTGTTAACTTATCTAGTGTTACAGGACCTAGAGTTGCTGATAGTGGAGAAGTAGCATATGCAACAACAAAAGCAGCTTTGATGGGATTTAGTAAAGCGCTAGCTGTTGAATTAGTAAGTGATAATATTCGTTCAAATGCGATTTTACCTGGATATATTTTAACACCGATGGTAGAAAATATGAGTAAGTTATCTAATCCAAAAGATCCAAATGCTGTAATTGATGGAATCGCTAAAGCAATTCCCATGAAAAGACTTGGAACAATTGAAGAATTAGGAGAATTAGCTGCCTTTTTAGCAAGTGAAGAGTCTTCTTATATTACAGGACATGAGTTTGTCATTGATGGAGGAAGTACTTTACCAGAGACAATGACTATGGGAGTATAACTAATATTTCTAATTTTGTGATTTTTAAACCATATTTTACTCCTATTTTTGTGATATATGCACTTGATTTTATTTCTAATTTTGTGATAAAATGGAATTGGAGGATTTTATGGAACGGTTAAAAAGAAAAATAGATGACTATTTAATAGAATGGAAAAACAATAAAGACAGGATGCCATTAATTATTAAAGGTGCAAGACAAATTGGAAAAACGAATGCGATAAGAAATTTTGGAAGTAAACATTATAAAGTTTTTATTGAAATAAATTTTATTCTACAACCACAATTTCAAACAATTTTTAAAGATGGTTTTGAAGTACATGAAATCATAAAAAACATTAGTATGAAAATGCCTAATGTTGAATTTATTCCTGATAAAACCTTGATATTTTTTGATGAAATACAAGCATGTGTGAGCACAGCAACATCACTAAAAGCCTTTAATTCTGATGGAAAATATGATGTCATATGCTCAGGTTCCTTAATGGGAATAAATTATAAAGAAATAGAGTCTAATAGTGTAGGAAATAAAGAAGACTATATTATGCATTCTATGGATTTTGAAGAATTTTTGTGGGCTAAGGGATATAAAAGTGAACAAATTGATGATTTGTACCATCATATGTTAGATTTAACTCCTCTTAATGAAATAGAATATAATGTAATGTTAAACAACTTTAGAGATTACATGGTTATTGGTGGTATGCCTAGAATTGTCAGTCAATTTATTAAAAATAAGAATTTTAGTGGAATTTTAAAAATGCAACAACAAATTTTATTAGACTATGAAGAAGATATAACAAAATATGCTGGTGGTTTAGATCAAGGAAAAATATTAAATGCCTATCGTAAAATTCCTGTTTTTTTAGGAAATGAGAACAAAAAATTTCAAATTAGTAAGATAAAAGATGGTGCTAGAAACAGGGAATATATTGGTGTAATTGATTGGTTATCTAATGCTGGAATAGTAAATATTAGTTATGCATTAGAACAACTTAGCTTACCTTTAAAAGGTAATTATAATCCAAATAATTATAGATTATATTTTGCTGATACTGGTCTATTAATAGGCTCACTTGATGAAGAAGTTCAAGAAGATTTACGAAATAATGAAAACTTTAATACATATAAAGGAGCAATCTATGAAAATATTATTGCCGATATGCTAGTTAAACAAGGATATTTGCTATATTTTTATAAAGACAATCAAAAAAAATATGAAATGGACTTTTTTGTAAGAGATAAGGATTCTCTTATTCCACTTGAAGTAAAAGCTAATGATAATAGTACAATTTCACTAAATTCTTTAATTGAAAATAATAATATTAAGGATATAAAATACGGAATAAAATTATGTAATAAAAATATTGGATTTAATGGTAAATTTTATACATTTCCTTATTTCTTAGCCTTTTTATTAAAACGCTTTCTAAAAGAAAAATAAATATTATAAAAACTCGACAAAATTGATTGTTCGAGTTTTATGGCTTAGTTGATAATTCAATAATTTTATCCATGTTGTCATCATTTGCCATAATATTTCGATGGAGTTGATGACACTTTTCACATTGATATACAATTTTATAAGTGTCTTTATATTTTGAAATTCCAATTGGTATAAGTAGTCCCTGACAAGGATTACTTCTATCTCCAGGTAGGATATCTACATGCTTTGAATACAAACAATTTGGACAATGATCACGTGCACTATAGTGTAAAGGTTCTACTTTTTCTTTACAATTTTCACAAATAAAAGGTTCATCCATCATAGAAAAACGTTTCATATTATCACCTTTTTTCATTATAACACGATTTTAATAGAAAGTTGTTTTGTTAAAATGAAATAATTTTTGAAAAATGCTAATTATTTCATTTTAACAAACCTTGCTCAATTTGAAGTTGTTTGCTATAATGAATAAGAACAATACTAGAGAATTTACTTAAAAATAGAGGTGAAAAGATGGACTACCACATCACTATTGAACAATTTGAAGGACCATTGGACTTACTACTTCACTTAATAAAAGAGTCAAAAGTAGATATTGTAGATATTAAGATTGAAGAAGTCACTAGTCAGTATTTAGATTATATTAAAAAGATGGATGAGTTAAATTTAGATGTTGCCAGTGAATATTTAGTAATGGCTAGTGAGTTAATTGAAATGAAATCAAGAATACTACTTCCTAAACCTAAAGTAGAAGAAGAGGAAGTTGAGGAAGACCCAAAAGAAAGGCTAATTGCGCGCTTACTAGAGTATCAACAATATAAAGAAATTACGAAAACATTTAAGGAACAAGAGCAAAGTCGTAAGGAAATCTTTACGAAATTACCAGAACATTTGATGGATTATAAAGATGAGACAACCTCTATATTGGATCAAGGTTCACTAGAAGAGTTGACCTCTGCCTTAATGAAATTTTTAAAACGGCAAAAAGAACAACAACCTTTATTTACTAAAGTAACGAAAAAGGAAATTTCAGTAGAAGATCGAATGAATTATATTAAAAATCGTTTAAAAGAACATAAAAGAATCGAGTTTTTCTCTTTATTTGATTTTTTTTCCAAAGACTATATTGTAGCAACTTTTCTTGGGGTATTAGAATTAGCAAAACAACAAGAATTACATATTGTACAAGAAGACAACTTTGCTCCAATTTATTGTGAGGTGGCATGATGCAAAATACAAGTGAACAATTAGCAATTTTAGAAGGATTATTATTTGTCGTAGGAGAAGACGGTTTAACCCTTAGTCAAATCGTAGAAATTTTAGTGATATCTGATCAAGAAGCTAAGGAATTATTACAAAAATTAAGAGAAAATTATCAAGCCACTGACCGTGGAATTCGAGTAGATTTTCTAGGAAATCGTTTTAAATTAACTACAAAGAAAGAACACAAAGCATATTATCAAAAGTTAATTGAAAATCATGATACCAATATTCTTAGTCAATCGGCCTTAGAAACATTAGCTATCATTGCTTATAATCAGCCAATTACTAGGATGAAAGTAGATGAAATTCGCGGTGTTTCTAGTGCTCAAATGATGAGAAAACTTGTTGCCAAGGGATTAATCAAAGAAGGTAGTAGAAGCGATTTACCAGGTCGACCTATTCTATATGAGACAACAAGTGAATTTTTAGATTACTTTGCTTTATCTAGCCTAGAAGATTTACCTGCAATTGATTTTTCATCTTTAGTCCAAGAAGAAAATCAAGAATTAGATTTATACCAATCAAAATATAAAGAAAATCAAGATGAGGTTCTCATTTGATGAAATTTTATAGAAAGTAGATGTTAAAATTATTAGGGATATATGTATGACTAATTTAATAAAGTAAGTACATTTTATGAAAAAACCAAAGCTAGAATTATTGTTATGATAGAAAAATAAATTCCACTATTGTTGTGGAATTTTTTCTTAACTTGTGTTATTCTTAATACATCATAGGAGGTTAGTAATGGTTAAAAAAAGAAATGGGTTTACTTTAGTAGAATTGTTAGCAGTTATTTTAATTCTTGGAATTTTAGGATTAATTGCTGTACCATCTATTAATGGAATTATGAAAAATAGTAAAAAAGATACATATGTAGAGACAGCCTTAGCATTTATCCATGGGGTAAGACAAACAGCAAAATTAGGAAGAAAGTATTCACCACCTGATCCAGGGAGCGCTCTTATTGTAAAAACAAATACGGTAGAACTAGAGCGAGGCGGTAGAAAAAGTAGTTTTGGAAAATCTTATGATTTAGAGTATAGCTATGTCATTATTTATAACTATGGAAGCAGCAATAAAAATCAATATGCTTACTATATTTACTTAAAGGATACTGATGGGAATGGGACAAGTGAGCCAGTTTTAGAAAGTAGTCTATCAAGAAGTAGCATAATCACTAAACAAACAACAGCAAACCAAAATATGAAGTTTTCTGCTTTAAAAGCAAATCGTGGTACTTCTAGTAGTAATTTTTCAATTAAAAGTCCTACAAATCCTAATGGTAATGTTAATATTTCCTCTTATAAAGTTTACGAATAAAAGGTTTTGCTAATTGACAAGGCCTTTTTTCTATGATAGATTATAAAGATTAAAAAGGAGTTAGAGGTAGTATGGAAAAAGATAAAAATACGGTTAAAATTATTTGGTATTACTTAAAGGATAAGAAGAAAAAATTGTTTCTTTATATTTTTTTAGTAATTTTTACTTATTTGCCAGTATTACTTAATGCTTACTTTTGGGGTATGGCTTTAGAAGGATTAATGATGGAAGACTTTTCTAAATTTGTATTATTTTTAGGACTTTGGGAAGGGTTATATATTTTGTTTTATTCTTTGTTACAAATTCCAAGGGATGCTTTATATAATGAATTAGAAATTCAATTTACCAAAAATGTGAGTAAAGATTTATATCAAAAGCTAGATAATTTACCTGCTAAGGCTTTTGAAGATATTGGTGTCGGTGAGTGGATTAATCGTATTTATACAGATCCTGATCGGGTAATGGAATTATTAAATAAGCTAATCAAAATGATTTGTCGTGCCTTAGTTGTCGTTGTTGTTTTTATTATCGCTTTTAGGGTATCTTTTATTTTAGGAATAGAGTGTTCTATTTTTGGTTTAGTAATGGGACTTATTTCTTATCATTATTTTCCTAAGATTAAAAAGACTCAAGAAAAAATTAAGAAAGATTCTGATCGTTATGTAAAAATTGCTACAGAAAATATTACAGGAATTCGAGAAATTAAATCATTAGGGATTAAGAAAAATGTAGAAAATAAAGTATTTAGTATCATTGATCGATTATTTCTTGAAACAAGAAAAATAAAAAAATATGAAATTGTTTACTATGGACTAAATAATTTAGCGTATTTTATTTTACAGTTTATTATCCTTTTCACTAGTGGTTACTTATTTATGGAGGGAAAACTAGCTTATAGTACTTTTATTATGTTAGAGATGTATATTTGGCGAATTGATGATGTAGTAGAAAGCATTTCTGATTTTGGTGTCAATTATAATAAAGTAAAAGTTTCTTTAAAACGAATTAGTGAAGTTGTTCATAATAAATTATATCAAGATGAACATTTTGGAAATAAAAAGTTAAAAAATACTAAGGGGGTTATTACGTTTAATCATGTGAACTTTAAATATAGTGACAATGAAGATTATACACTAAAAGATTTTTCTTTAGAAATTGAACCAGGAGGGAAGATTGCTATCGTTGGTAGAAGTGGCAATGGAAAATCAACGTTATTTAATTTACTATTACGCTATTTTGATCCTAGTGAAGGAGAAATACTACTTGATGGAATTCTTTTAAATGAGTTAACAGAAGAAGACTTACGTAGTAATATTTCCATTATCCGTCAAAGTCCTTTCTTGTTTAATTTGTCTATTTTTGAAAACTTTCAATTGGTAAGGGAGGACGTAACTTTAGATGAAGTACGCAAAGTTTGTAGGGAAGCTTATATTGATGAATATATTATGTCTTTACCGAATCAGTATAATACGATTATTGGTGAAGGTGGAGTCAATTTATCAGGAGGACAAAAACAACGTATTGCCATTGCTAGAACGCTTTTATTAAATACGAAAATTATTTTATTTGATGAAGCAACGAGTGCACTAGATAATGAGTCACAAAGCTATATTAAAAAGACTATTGACAATTTAGTAAAAGATCATACTATAGTTATTGTTGCTCACCGTTTATCAACGATTGTTGATGCAGAATGTATTCATGTAGTAGATCATGGTACTTTAATAGCTTCAGGTACGCATCAAGAATTATTAGCAACTTGTATGGTTTATCAAAACTTATATCAAAGTGACTCTTCTATTTTAAATTGAATTAGTTAACTTAATGTATAATTGCTTTTTTTCTTTTTAATGATTATAATAAATAATTACTCGAGGTGGTTAAAAATGGTTGATAATTTAGAAGAATTTCTTCCTTTAGTTAATGCTATTAATGAATTAATCGATGATTTAGTAGTATCAGGAGGATTAGCTCAGTATTTTTAGATAGGAGTATTTAACCGTAAGATTACTGATATTGATTTGCTATTAGAAAAAGAAATTTCTATTGGATGTTATTTAAAATGGTTAAATAAATTATTGGATACGGATTATAGGATTTCATCAATGCAAAGTAAAAAGGATGGCTGTTCTTTTAAATTGGTGTCCACTAAGATGTTGAATCATAAAAATAAAAGTGTTCGTCATTTTACATCGATTGATATGAAATATAAAAAAGAGTTATATGAGGAATTATCAAACGGATTAAAAATTATAAGATATGAACAGTTATTAAGTAATAAAGTAGCAGCATCGTTAATTGGGGATAATGTAACGCATTATTTGAGGGTTAAGGATTTATATGATTTATCTTTTCTATTAGAAAAAGAAGATTTTGATTTTGAACTTTTTATTTATTTGTTAGTGGAACGATTAAAGAATAATGGAATAAATAATATTTTTAGAACGTATTTATTTCATCCTTTAGCAGAGAAAGTGTATCTTGAGTATTTTGAGCAAATGAAAAATCGTTATGGAATGTATGAAGAGTTAGATTTATTTAAGGTGAAAAAATTCTTATATACTTGTTCAGAAAAAATAAATGATCAAATTTGGTAATAAGTGATAAAAAATAGGTGCGAATTAAGAAAAAGTGTGATACAATTAATTCGTAACTCGCTCGTGTGATGGAATGGTAGACATGTGCGACTCAAAATCGCATGGCCTATGGTCATATGGGTTCAAGTCCCTTCACGAGCACCAGATTGATTGATAACTCGAACTTTTTATTCGAGAGTAATAAATATTAACTAGAAGTACCGTCTAGTT
>CAOKBR010000023.1 GCA_948466735.1 uncultured Mycoplasmatota bacterium
AGTTTGGTAATCAAGCGTTTAGATATTATAATGATACAGGAATAAAATTAACCAAGTATCATATTTTGGCACCTGAACAATCGCAAGCTATTCAGCCAGGGATGGAGTATTTGATGAGACCTTTACCCGTTTTTGATAATCCAAATTATCGTGGCAGTGGAAAATTAAAGGGTAAGGTTGCTATTATTACAGGAGGAGATAGTGGTTTGGGTAGAGCTGCCGCAATAGCTTTCGTAAAGGAAGGAGCAAAGGTTGTAATTCCATACTATAATGAACATAAGGATGCAGAGTATACGAAACAATATATTGAGAATTTGAATGGAGAATGTCTTCTTTTATCAGGAGACATTGCCAATGTAGAATTTTGTCAAGATATTGTCAATCAGACACTAAAACGTTTTGGTAAAATCGATATTTTAGTAAATAATGCTGGAGTGCAATTTCAACAAGATAGTTTAGAAAATATTACAAATGAACAATTCGATAGGACATTAAAGGTAAATGTGTATGGCATGTTTTATTTAACAAAGGCAGTTTTACCTTATCTATCTTCAGGTAGTTCAATTATTAATTTGACTTCTGTTACTACTTTTTATGGTGATCCCCAGTTAATTGATTATGTTACTACTAAAGGTGCGATAATCGGCTTTACTAGAGCGTTAGCAAGAAATCTTGCTTTAAAAAATATTCGCGTGAACGCAATTTCCCCAGGATTTTTTTGGACACCACTACAACCTGCTTGTTGGGTGAAAGAAAAGATTCCTTCTTTAGGAAGCAACGCTGCTATGGCAAGAGGAGCTATGCCCTATGAGTTAGCACCAACATTTGTCTTTTTAGCAAGTGATGATTCAAGTTACGTCACTGGTCAAGTTATTCACAATAATGGTGGAGAGATTATGGGTTAAATGGTTAACCTTTTTCTTTGGCCTTTTTACATGTATTTGGCAGATTAAAATGTAAAGTTACCATTTTTTATTTGCAATTTTAAAATAATTAGAAAAAAGCATTGGGAAAAGTTTACTAATAGTGTTATACTAGTAATGTATATAATAAAGGAGGCTATTGTTTTGTGATACAGTATATGTATTAAATGAAACCTCATATTGGTAAAAGATGTACAAGCTAAAGCTGCTTAGAAAACTTGAAGATGTTTTGTAAAGGATATTTATTGATTAGGTAAGAATGTATTTAAGGAGTGATAAAATGTTAAAGGCTAAAGTAGGTCACAGTATATTAAGTGATAGTTATGAAGCTGGACGTGAAACAGCGTTATCTGCTGCAAAAGGATTAAGAAATAGTAAATTAGGAATGTTATACACATCAGATGTTTATGAACAAGCAAAAGTAATCGAAGGAGTAAAAAGTGTTTTTTCTGAAACGCCAATTATTGGATGTACTTCATGTGGTGGAGTAATCATTCCAGAAGGAGTAATTGCTAATGATGATGGCTTTTCTGCTATGATGGTTTTAGATGATAAGGATATGATTGTTGGACTTGCTGCTAGTCCTAAAAAAGGTGATGCTAGAAAAATGGGACAACGCCTAGCGTTAGAAGCAATAGAAAATTCGGGTACTAATCAAATTCCTAATTACTTTTATATGGTAGCGTCTCCCAAAGAAGAAGAAAGTTATTTAAAAGGTATTGAAGATATCATTGGTAGAGTACCTTTCTTTGGTGGAAGTGCTGCTGATAATACAGTAAGTGGAAATTGGAAGATTTTCTGTAATGATCAAGTGTTCTCTGATGGATGTGCAGTTGCATTCTTTTATACAGATAAATTAATGGGCACAGAATACACAGGTACTTATCATGAAACAGAAAATGCTGGTGTAATCACTAAGATTGAAGGAAAAAGAACATTGGTAGAAATTAATGGAACGCCAGCTTTAAAACAATATGGAAAATGGACAGGTTGTAAGCCAAAGGAATTATCTAAAAACAATTTATTAGGAACGACGATTTTAAAACCGCTAGGAGTAAAAAGTGCTATCGGAGATTTTACGGTGATTCGTCATCCGATGTTTGGTAATGATGATGGTTCAATGAATATCGGAAATGATTTAGCAACAGGAGTAGCAGTAGTCCAAATGGAAGCTACTGTAGATGAGTTAATTTCATCAACGAAGAAGGCAACCACTGCTTGTAAAAATAAAATTGATACTGATCCAGCTTGTTATTTTCTAGTTCACTGTGGTGGTAGAAAAGTTGGAATTGGAGATAGAATTGGAGAAGTACATAAGGCAATTAAAGCAGTAACTAAGGATGTACCATTTATTACTATATTTACTTTTGGTGAATATGGATATCAAGAACATAATGGAAATATATGTGGTGGATTGATGTTATCATTCACTGCCATGAGTGAAAAATAAGGAGGATATATGAAAAATTTAATTGGAAAAGAATGGGTAGATTCGGTAAGTGGACAAACGATTGAAATTATCAATCCAGCAAATGGAAAGTTGATCGATACTGTGCCTAGCGCAACGAGCGAAGATGTAGATTTAGCAGTAAAAGCAGCAGTTGAAGCGCAAAAGGAATGGGCAAGAGTCCCAATTCATGAACGTGCACAAATATTAGAAAATTTTGCGGCAATTACAGTGGAACATGCTACTGATTTAGCAGAGTTATTATGTTGTGAGACAGGTAAACCAATTAAGGAAGCTAGAGCAGAAATTGCTAATATTCCTATCTTCTTTAAGGGATATGCTGAAAAAGCAAAGCATATGTATGGAGAGGTATTACCAATTGGTGGAGAAAAAGGACAAGAACATACCATTCAATTTACAATTCGTGAACCCCTTGGTGTAGTTGCTTGTATCCTACCATTTAATTTCCCAGTTGACCTATTTGGACAAAAGGTTCCATCTGCATTAGTTATGGGAAATTCAGTAATTGTAAAACCATCTAGTGATAATCCGTTAACTATTCATGCTTTATGTGGATTTTTACAAGAAGCGGGAGTTCCAAGTGGGGTAATTCAAGTTATCACTGGTAGTGGAAGTGTTGTAGGACAAGCTTTAGCTGCACATAAGAATGTTCATTTAGTAAGTTTAACAGGATCTACTAAAGCAGGAATAGAGACTATGGCAACAGCTAGCGCTAATATGACACATGTTAGTTTAGAGTTAGGTGGAAATGATGCATTCATTATGTTAGATGATGGTGATATGGATTTAGCAGTAAATGAAACAGTCTGGGGACGATTATATAACACTGGTCAAGTTTGCTGTGCTAGTAAGCGTTTCTTAATTCATAATAGTATTAAGTATGAATTTGTTGATCGCATGGTATCTAAAATTAAGAGCTTAAAAGTAGGAGACCCAGCTGATAATGCTACTGATATTGGATGTTTAATTAATGAACAAGCTGCAATTACTGTAGAAGAGCAAGTAAATAAGACAATCAGCGAAGGAGCAAAACTTGTAATCGGCGGAAAACGTGATGGTGCTTTCTATTATCCAACAATTTTAACTGATGTAACACGTGATATGGAAATTGCTAAAGATATGGAAGTCTTTGGACCTGTTATTCCTGTAATTGGATTTGATACGATCGATGAAGCGATAGAAATAGCTAATCAATCATCATATGGACTATGTGGATGTGTAATTACTGAGGATATGAAGAAAGCATTCTATGTAGCAACAAGTCTAGAAGCAGGAGGAGCAATTATTAATGGAGCTAGCTTCTATCGTTCAGCTGAAATGCCTTTTGGTGGATATAAGCATTCAGGAATTGGCAATGAAGGAATTTCTACTACATTGGAAGAAATGTCTAGATTAAAGACAATTGTCTTAAAAAATGTCTTAAAAAATGATTAATATATAATAAGGAAAGAGAACTTCAAAAAATGGAAAAAGAAGTTCTTTTTTCTTTCCCCTACTATTATTGTTGGTGGTAAATAATAAAACTACATTGTAAAAGTGAAAAAAATAAAAAAATTTTAATGGGAATTTGAAATGATAGATTTGTCTTTAAACTTTATAGAAAGAACTTTTTCTCCTTGCTGTTTTTCTTGTAACTTTGTTACGCTATCGAGTAATAATTGCATTTTTAACTTTTTTAAAGTATCCTTAATAATACGAGAAATTTGTCTTTGAGAAAGTGTTGAAAATGGATGCAATTTCTGTTTGTGTATGTACTTTATTATTGTAAAAACCATAGTATAATTTTATTATTTCTCTTTTCTTATCAGGAAGTTCATTAATAAGGTGCCTTAATTCTTGATACATTTCTTCTTGTTCATAATCTACGATAAGATCATAATCACTTTTTATTGTTTCTTCTAATAAAAACTCATTTCCAGCATCATCACTATATACAACGTTGTAAATGCTAGTGGCATCTTTTTCCCTTAATAAATTTCTTAAAAACATGAGTATTTCATTTTTAATACATTTTGTGGCATAAGTGCTAAATTTTACCCCTTTAGTAGGAATATAGGTTTTTATTGCTTTTAATAACCCAAAAATTCCAATAGATACTAAATCTTCATTATCATAATTTACGCTTTGAAAATTTCTACCAACGATTAAGAAAACTAAGCGAAGGTGATAAATAGTTAGTTTATTTATTGCCTCTTGTTTTCCCTCTTGTGCTTCTAGAAATAGAGATAAAGAGGGCTTTTCTTCTTTGGATGAGGATAGCAAATCGGCACTTTTCATAAAGAATTTATAATTTTTCATAAATATCATCTCCTAAAATTCTTCCAATTGACAATTTTATTAGTATATGCTCTTTTTTTGATTAGTCAATCAAAATATGAACAAAAGAATAAAAAAATTGCCTTTTAAGGGGTTAAATGTTATGATAAAAGCCATATCGCAATGGGGGAAGATTATGGAAAATAAGGTTAAGAGTGGCGTTGAATATTATGTGTTATGTAATAAGTTAAAAAACGTCATTAGAACGGGTTGAAAAAATTGACATGTGCAAAAGGAAAATATTAGCAAAGTGAAAAAAGAATATGATGGACTTTTTAGGTATCCTGTGGTATAATACGAAACACAAAGAGGAGATTTGTGATGGAAGTGAAGGATATTGATCATGTCGTTTTACAGTCAGTTGGAAATATTTATCTTGAATATATGGAGTTAACACCAAAAGAAATTATTATAGTAAAGAAAAATACCTTAGAAGAGAAAAGTTATTTGATTAGTTTGTACAAAAAATATCAGGAAAAAAATGGGGAAATAGAACGTGGAAAGACTTACTACAAATGAGAAAGTAAAAAAGTTTATCGATAGTTACAATCAAGAGGTGTTAAGAGAATATCAAAAGGAACAACATTTTGAAAACGTTTATTGCTATCCAAATACTTATGTATTGAAAAATAAGTTAGGAATTAAGAATTATGATGAATTACAGCAAAAAGAACGTTTAATTGTAGCAACGGCTTTATCGGTTTTAAATTATGAAAATGCAACAGGAAACTTTGATATTTCCCATTTAAAAGCGATTCATTTTATTCTTTTTAATCAGTTATATGATTTTGCTGGGGAATTTCGTACCATCAATTTGAATAAAGGTATGACTAACTTTTGTTCAGTTCACTTGCTTGTTCCTTATTTAAAAGATACACTAGAGCATTTAAGAAAAGATATCAAAAAAGTAACATCGAAAAAAGAATTCGTTTCCTTTTTAGCAAAGTATTATTCTAATTTAAATATGGCTCACCCTTTTCGAGAGGGAAATGGTCGAACAATTCGAGAATTTTTTCGTCAATTGGTCTATTATTATTCCCCACTTTTACCACTAGAAGAGTTGTATGAAATCGATTATTCACTAATGGATAGAGAAAAATTATTAGAAGCAATTATCGATAGTATAGCTCATGATAACCACTTATTAGAATTAGAACTAGCAAAAGGTTTAGTAGGAAGCCCCAAAGAAAAAGAAGAAAAAGTGAAATTGAAAAAGTAAGAGATTAGCGAAATTTTAAAATGGAGTAAAAATTACTCTTTTTCTTTTTTCTTCGTTAAAAATAGGTTATAATGATAGTGAAGTAAGTCGATAAGGAGGGTTTGAAATGAATTTAGACGAATTAAATGAACGACAAAAGGAAGCGGTATTATATAATGATGGACCTCTTCTTATCTTAGCGGGTGCAGGTAGCGGAAAAACGCGTGTTTTGACAAGAAAAATTGCATATTTAATTAATGAAGAAAAGGTAAATCCATATCAAATATTAGCCATAACGTTTACCAATAAAGCAGCAAAAGAGATGAAAGAGCGAGTGATTGACCTTATCGGTGGTGTAGCAAAATATGTGCAAGTATCCACTTTTCATAGCTTTGGATTAAAACTTTTAAGAGAAAATTGCGAATTACTAGGATATGAACATAACTTTATCATCATGGATAGTGATGATACCTTAACGCTAATTAAAAAGATTTTAAAAGATTATAATTATGATCCTAAAGTGTATAACCCAAAAGGAATTAAGGCTAAGATTAGCAGTTGTAAAAATGAATTAGTTACCGCTGAAAATTACGAAAAATTTGTCAGTACTCCTTATGAAGAAGTGGTGCATAAAGTCTATAAAAAATATGAGAAGTTATTAAAAAAGAACAATTCAGTGGACTTTGATGATTTATTAATTTTACCGATTCAATTATTTAAGGAAAATCCTTTGATTTTAGAGAAGTATCAAGAAATTTATCAATATATTTTAATTGATGAGTACCAAGATACCAATGAAGCACAATATGTGTTAAGTAAGATGATTGCAAGACGTTACCAAAAGATTTTTGTTGTGGGAGATGCAGATCAAGCGATTTATGGTTGGCGTGGCGCAAATTATCAAAATATTTTAAACTTTGAACGAGATTATCCAAGTGCGAAAACGATTGTTCTAGAGGAAAACTATCGTTCAACGAAGACAATTTTGGACGCTGCTAACGAGGTAATTAAAAATAATAAAAACCGAAAAAGTAAAAATTTATGGTCAACAAAAGGTGATGGGGATAAGATACAATATTATCGTGCACACGATGAAAAAGATGAGGCTAAATTTGCCGTAAGAGAGATAGAAAAATTAAGAAAAGATGGCATTAATTTAGACGAAATTGCGATTTTATATAGAACGAATGCGCAGTCTCGCATTATTGAAGAAGAATTTTTACAACATAATCTTCCATATCGTGTAATTGGCAGCTTTTATTTCTATAATCGTAAGGAAATTAAAGATTTGATTTCTTATTTACGCTTGTTACATAATCAAAAAGATGATGTTAGCCTGCTTCGAGTAATTAATACCCCAAAACGAGGTATTGGACTAAAGACGATAGGAAATTTAACAGAATTAGCCAATCAAGAAGAAAAAAGTTTGTATGAGGTTATCTCAAGTGGAAAAGAATTAGAGTTTAAAAAGCAAATTGAATATTTGATCTCTTGTATGGATAATCTTAGTTTAACAGAATTAGTCGATCAAGTATTAGAAGTATCAGGGATGAAGAAGGCCTTGGAAGATGAGAAAACGCTAGATAGTGAGATTAGACTAGAAAACTTAGAAGAATTCAAATCGATCACTAAGGCTTTTGAAGAGAAAAATGGTGTGGTGTCACTGGAAGAATTTTTATTGGAAATTTCTTTAATTAGTGACGTGGAAGAGTATAATAATGAACAAAATCGTGTAAGTTTAATGACGATGCATGCGGTAAAAGGATTGGAATTTGATTATGTGTTTGTCTTAGGACTTGAAGAAGGCATTTTTCCTCATATTAACGCAATGATGGAAAATAGTGAGATTGAGGAAGAGCGACGCTTGTGCTATGTGGCAATTACTAGAGCAAGGAAGCAACTTTATTTAGTGAACGCTAGAAAAAGAACGATTTTTGGTAAAGAAGAAGTGAATATCGCTAGTCGCTTCTTAAAAGAGATCGATTCTAATTTAATAGAAGAAAAGAATAAGGAAAAGAAGTTTGAACATGAAGAGAAGTTTAATAAGAAAGAAATGATTCGCATTGAACCCGTTGATTATCAGGTAAATGATCGAGTATATCACGAAACTTTTGGTTTTGGTATGGTAAGAGAGGTAACCAATACGTTAGTAACAGTTGCCTTTAAGTTGCCACATGGGATGAAAAAATTATTAAAATCTCATAAAGGATTAAGAAAGGTCGATGAGAATGATTAAAAAAGCAGTGATTCCTCTAGCGGGATTAGGGACTAGATTTTTACCTGTTACTAAAGTTGTTCCTAAGGAGTTATTTCCTCTTGGAAAAAAGCCAGCGCTACTTTATTTATTAGAAGAGTGCGTAAACAGTGGAATTGATGAAGTTATTTTAGTCATTAGTCCTAGGAAAGAGCTAATTAAAAAGTTTTTAACAAAAGATGAAAAGTTAATAGAAGAAGTTAGTTCTTCTATGATAAAAAGTGAGTTAAAAAAATTAGATGAATTTTTAGAAAAGTTAACACTACATTATGTTACACAAGATAAGCCAAACGGAACCGCAGATGCTATTTACCAAGCAAAAAATTATATCGAAGAAGATGAAGATTTTGTGATTCTTTATGGTGATGATTATATCAATAGCGAAGTTCCTGCAACAAGTCAATTGATTAGAGTGCATGATGAAAATCATAGTAATGTTTTGGGGGTGAGAAAAGGAGTAAAGGAAGAAGTTTCTTTATATGGAATTTTATCTTATCAAGGTGAAAAGGTAAAAGCAATTGTGGAAAAACCAAAAATGGAAGAAGCTCCTTCTTTAGATATTTCTATTGGAAGGTATTTAGTGAACGCTAAGATTTTTGATGTAATAGAAAAGTTAGAACCATCTTTTAGTGGAGAATATCTTTTTACGGATGCCATCAATCAAATGATGGAAAGGGAAGATTTTTCATCTTGTATTATTCAAGGAAATTATTTTGATTTAGGAAGTCAAAAAGGTTTTTTGGACGCCAATTTGTCGGTGATTCATCAAAAGTAAGGGACATTTTTTGAATTCTTAACGCACGTTTTAAGAAATTATTTGTCGAAAATAATAAAATGAGGGTGAAATGTCATGAAGGAACGTTACGATTATTTAGTTGATTTATTAAATGAAGCCAATTATAATTATTATGTTTTAGATAATCCAACAATCACAGATCAAGAGTATGATAAGTATTTAAGAGAATTGATTACCATTGAAGTAGAGCATCCATCAATCATTAGAAGTGATTCTCCATCTTTGCGTGTTGGAGGTGAAGTGATTGATGAGTTTCAAAAGATTAAACATGCTTTACCGATGTTATCGTTAAGTAATGTGTTTAATGAAAATGAACTTATGGAGTTTGATCACCGTATTCAAAAAGAGGGGATAGCACCAGAATATGTTTGTGAGTTGAAAATTGATGGGCTATCTGTATCTCTTCATTATGAAAAGGGTGAATTAGTTACAGCTGCCACAAGGGGAGACGGAGTCGTTGGTGAAGATATCACGCATAATGCGAAAACCATCAAAAGTATTCCTTTAAAGTTAAAGAAAAAGATTGATATTGAGGTTCGTGGGGAAATCTTTATGGCGAAGAAAACACTAGAGAAGTTAAATGAAGAGCGAAAAAAGAAAAATCAACCCCTACTACAAAATACAAGAAACGCTGCCGCTGGTTCGATTCGTCAGCTAGATTCCAAAATTGCGGCGAAAAGAAATTTAGACTGCTTCATATATCATTTACCAAATCCTAGTGATTATGGATTAAAAACGCACCAAGAAGCGCTAGATTTTATGAGAAATTTAGGTTTTAAAGTGAATGAGAATAATCGACTAGTGGGAAATATTAAGGAAGTTATCGAGTTTATTGATGAGAAAACCATACAAAGAGATGATTTATATTATGATATTGATGGAATTGTCATTAAGGTTAATCGCTTAGATCAGCAAAGATCACTAGGTTTTACGGCTAAATATCCTAAATGGGCAACTGCTTATAAGTTTCCTGCCCAAGAGGTGTTAACGAAATTACAAGATATCATTTTTACGGTAGGAAGAACTGGTAGAATTACGCCAAATGCTGTTTTAGACCCTGTAATTGTTATGGGTTCTACGATTTCACGAGCAACTTTGCATAATGAAGACTATGTTTTAGAAAAAGATATTAAAATTGGAGATATTGTCTCTATTAGAAAAGCAGGCGATGTAATACCTGAGGTTGTGGAAGTGAAAAAAGAGCGCCGAACAGGAATAGAGATGCCATTTCAAATGATTACTGAATGTCCGATTTGTGGTAGCGTTTTACAGAAGAAAGAAGGGCAAGTCGATCACTATTGTATGAATAAAAATTGTAAAGCACGCCTTAGTGAAGCGATTATTCACTTTGTTAGTCGAAATGCGATGAATATTGACGGACTCGGGGAAAAAATCATTGAAGACTTTTATAATATGGGTTATATTGCTACTGTTGTGGATATTTATTATTTAGAAGATCATAGGAAAGATTTGACACTTTTAGAGGGCTATGGCGACAAATCAATTGACAATTTAGTTGACGCGATAGAAAGGAGTAAGGAAAATTCATTAGAGAGGTTAATTTTTGGTTTAGGAATTCCTCATGTAGGAAGTAAAACAGCGAAATTGTTGGCACGAAGATATCAAACCCTAGAGCGCTTAATGGAAGCTTCATTTGAGGAGCTAGTCGAAATTGGTGATATTGGAGAGACGATTGCAAAAAGTCTCATTGATTATTTTAGTGATTCTAAAAATCAAGCGATTATTCAAGAGTTGAAAAAAGCAGGAGTAAATACTTCTTATTTAGGAAAGATGATTGTAGAGCATGAAACTTTTAAGGATAAAACTTTTGTGTTAACTGGAACGTTGTCGAAACTATCAAGGGAGGAAGCCAAGGTGAAAATTGAAGATTTAGGAGGAAAAACTTCTAGTTCAGTAAGTAAAAAGACTTCTGTTGTCATCGCTGGAGAAAATCCTGGAAGTAAGTATGAAAAGGCATTGAAATTAGATATTCCTATTTGGAATGAGGAAGAGTTTATCGAAGTGCTAGAAAATGCGGAAAAATAAGATTTTTAAAAGTAATTACTAAAGTACTCATATTCGTGTTATAGTGTACACGAATGAAGGAAACTTCATGCAATAAAATCGGTTGCAGAAATAGTATCGTAACTTGTCCTATGTGGATGTATAATTACTTAAGAGAATCAACTTTATATAATGGAACAGAAAGTGGAACCAACAATTACGGTTATTGGATAAGTTCATCACTAGTTAGTGATACTATTAGTGTATGGAATGTATACGATCGTATCAATTTGAGTGCTAACACTACTTCTGAAACTCATTTAGGAGCTCGTTTAGTCATCGTCATTCAAAAATAGTCTAGTCAATTTATCAAATGTGTGTTATAATGATGGGGAAATCTTGATTTCATCTCCTATTAAAATTAGGAAATTGAAAGAAAAAAGGGGAAGAATATGAAAAAAATAAATTATTCTATCAAGAGCGAACAAAATAAAAATACACACAAAATTTTAAATATTGTTCTTATTGTTATAGCAGCACTTGCACTTTTAGTTAGCATTGACTTACTTTGTGTTAGCAAATTAAAAGTAGGTCCTTTCTTTGCGGTGAGAACTTACTACAAAAATGGTTCAAAACAATACTATGGACTAGGGTATAAAGTTATCAAATATAACGAAAAAGAAGGAAGAAAAGGAACAGTCGTTGGTTTTTGGACACTACCATTTATTACTGAAGCGACTGAAATTAGTGCCTTAGACTTATCGCTTAGCTACGGAAATGATGCTGTTAAAACTTATAAAAAATACTATCAACAATACTTAAAAGTAACAGGTACCATTGATACAGTAGATAACCAAGGAAAAGTTATTACTTTAAAATATGATGATCCAGACGGAAAATACACAACAAACATTATTTTCAATATGAATCAAAAAGATAAAGATTTATCGATGTATAAAAACGGAGATACCATCTCTATTGCAGCAGTGTTAACTTCATACAAAAATAAAATAGGGGAAAACCCTGTTGAGTTAATCTTTAGTGATGGTTTCATCAAAGAATAAAGGATGGTTTAAGAAAAATAAAAGTGCTGAATGACATATTTAGTGCTTTTTATATAACAAAATAAAATCATTTATTGTTTTTTGTTATTGATTTCGTTTCAATAAAATAGAAGAAGTGTAGTATATGAGTAAAAAGAATAAACTAGCAGATTATTGGTTTAGTGCTCATTGCTATAGAGGGAGTTTCTATGCAAATGAAAGATAAAGTAATTGATGATGGGGAGTCAATTATTTTAGAAAATCTAGATGAATCTAGTGGAATATTTGTAACAGGAAATATAGTAACAGTAACGATTACTAATAAATAAGAGGTTAAAACGCTTGAATTTTATATAGAAAAACGTGTACCTTTATACGTTTTTTTGTTATAATATAGATTGAAAAAAGGAGGACTAAGTTTATGAAAGATGAACTATCCAAAGAAGAAGTACTACACGTTGCTCATTTAGCAAGAATCTATTTAAGTGACGATGAGATAAAAAAGTTCCAAGTAAGTTTAAAAAAACTACTTGATGATGTAGAAAAAATTAATGAAGTAGAAAATTACGATGAAGAGTTAATGTTTAGTCCCATTACCCATAAAGCCACTATGCGACAAGATATAGAAAAAGGAACCATTAACTTTGATTTAGTAAAGAAAAATATTCCTCACACGAAGGGAAATTTCATAGAAACACAGGTGATGATTAATGAGTAATTATTTAAATAAATCGTTAAAAGAACTTCATGAACTATTAAAGACTAAGCAAATTACTCCACTTGATTTGGTAGAAGAATCATTTGCTAAAATTAAAGAAAATAATGATTTAAATGCCTTCATCACGCTAGATGAAGAAAATGCTAGGAGTGAAGCTAAAAAATTAACTGAAATGGAAGTAGAGGATGACTTATTATTTGGTATTCCAATTGCGATAAAAGATAACATTTTAACCAAAGATTTAAAAACAACATGTGCATCAAATATGTTAAAAGATTTCATTCCTATATTTTCCGCAACTGTTGTGGATAAAATAAAAAAGCATCACATGATTATCATCGGAAAAACCAATATGGATGAATTTGCTATGGGATCAACTAGTCAAACGAGCTGTTTTGGTGCACCAAAAAATCCTTGGAATAAAAAGAAAATTTCAGGAGGATCTAGTGGAGGAAGTGCTACTTGTGTTGCTGCAGGATTAACCCCACTTGCCTTAGGAAGTGACACAGGAGGAAGTATAAGACAACCTGCTAGTTACACTGGGCTAGTTGGAATGAAACCAAGTTATGGAAGAGTATCTCGTTATGGATTAGTAGCATTTGCATCAAGCCTAGATCAAATAGGACCATTTAGTAAAAATGTTTATGATAATGCAGTATTACTAAACGCATTAGTTGGAATAGATGAACATGATTTAACTAGTGTTGATTTACCTAGCGAGGACTTTACTCGTGATATTGGAAAAGAGATTAAGGGGATGAAAATTGCAATTCCTAATTACTTTACTAGTTCCATTGTTAGCGATGAAATTTTAGAAAATTTATCAAAAGTAGAAGAAATGCTAGTAGAAAATGGTGCGATTGTTGATCATATCGACATGAAATTTTTAGATAAGGCCGTTCCCTTATATCAAATTATTGCGATGGGAGAAGCAAGTAGTAACTTAGCTCGTTTTGATGGTGTTCGCTATGGATATTCCAATCCTGATTCGAAAAGTGTAGATGAACTTTATGAAAAATCACGAGCTTTAGGTTTTGGGGATGAAGTAAAGCGAAGAATTATGGTAGGTTCTTACCTTTTAAGTGGCGAAAAAGCAACAGCCTATTACAATAAAGCTTTACAAATTCGTGATGATATGAAAAAAGAATTCGACCGTGTGTTTGAACATTATGATTTTGTGTTAGGTCCAACGACAACTACCGTTGCTTATAACTTAGGAGAAAAACTAAACGACCCAAGCCAATCTTTCTTAGATGACGTGTTAGTTATTCCAGTTAATATGGCTGGACTTCCTGGATTAAATATTCCAACTGGATTTAACAATGAACATATGCCAATTGGAATGCACATCATCGCTAATCGCTTTTTAGAAGCAAAAATTTATCACTTAGCAAGTTTCATTGAAAAAAAGTTAAATTTACCATTGATAAGGGGGGAAGAATAAGATGAATGACTACAAAAAAACAATTGGTATCGAAGTTCATGTAGAATTAAAAACAAATACTAAAATGTTTTCATCTGCAACAAATGGTTTTGGAATTACTGCTAACCATAACATCACACCAATTGACTTAGGATACCCTGGAACCCTTCCTTTAATTAATCAAAATGGAGTAGAATTAGCTCTTCGTGCAGCAGTCGTATTAAATTGTCAAATCAATAAAGAAATGCACTTTGACCGAAAAAACTATTTTTATCCTGACCTACCTAAAGGATATCAAATCACCCAAGCTAGAACTCCTATTGGAGTAAACGGCTACATCATGATTCCACTAGAAAGCGGTGAAAAAAAGATTCGTATACATGATATTCATATCGAAGAAGATACTGCTAAAAGTCTCCATCAAGAAGGACACTCTTACCTAGATTTTAATCGTGCTGGAGTACCTTTAGTAGAAATTGTAACAGAACCTGATATGAATAGTGATATCGAAGCAATGGCTTACTTAGAAAAACTAAGAGAATTACTACTTTATGCTAATGTCTCTGACTGCAAAATGGAAGAAGGAAGTATGAGATGTGATGTTAACGTATCAGTAAGCAAAACAGAAAAACTAGGAACACGCTCTGAAATTAAAAATATCGGATCCATCCATAACGTTGGACTAGCCATTAATGCTGAAGCAAAACGTCAAATCGAATTATTAGAAAAGAGTGAAAAAATTATCGAAGATACTAGACGCTATGATGAAAAAAATAATCAAACTATTTTAATGCGTGTTAAAGAAACAGGAAACGATTATCGCTATTTCCCAGAACCTGATATTCCATACCTATCTTTAAGTGATGCCTTCATCAAAAATGTCCAAGAAAATCTTCCTGTTATGCCAGAAGAGCGAAGAAAGACCTACCTTGATGGAGGAATTTCTAAGATTAATGCCGATAAACTTATTCAAAACCGTGAATTAAGTGATTATCTACTAAACTTTTCTAAAATCAACTTAGTAATTGCTAGTAACCTTTTGCTAGGAGACATATCTTCTTACTTAAATAAAAGCAACGTTTCTTTAAATAATACCAAATTAACAATAGAAAACTTTAAGCAAGTTGTAGACAAACTAGAAAAAAAAGAATTATCTAGCAAAAATGTAAAAGATATTTTAAATGATTTAATGGAAAAAGAGTGTTCACTAGATGAAATTTTATCAAGTAATAACATCCAAAATATTAGTGACGTTTCCCTTCTAAGAGAGATAGTTTTGAATATAATAAAAGCAAACGAAGCGAGTGTCAAGGATTATAAAGAAGGAAAAGATCGAGCAATTAAGTATTTAATGGGACAAATCATGAAAGAAACTAAAGGAAGTGCTAATCCTAGTGTAGTCAATCAAATACTAATTGATGAGTTAACAAAACTATAAATTGCTTTAAACTAGAACTTACGATATAATAAATAAAAGGGAAGTGAAACAATGAAGTTTATTAAAAAAAATAAATTTACCTTAATTGTGATTGTTTTATTTATCATGATGGTCATAGCGGGTACGAAAATTAAAGACCTACTTGTACCCAATTCTAGAAAAGCTATTTACGGTAACCGATTAGACGGAAAAGTAGCTCTAAGTGATGAGATGTTTACTAATATGAAAAATGTTTTAAAAGAAGATGAAATGATAAACGATTTAACTTATGATATCAGAGGAAAATTAGTGAATTTTACCTTACACGTTTCAGATGATATTAGTATTGATGCAGCTAAAGACAAGGCTCATAGAATTATAGAAAACTTTAGTGAAGAAGGAAGAGATTATTACGATCTTCAAGTGTTTATTGTAAAACAAAATGAAGCATTTAATGATTTTCCTATCATTGGATATAAACATACCAAAAGCGACCATTTTGTTTATACCAAAAATAGAGTGGTGAGTGAGTAGTCATGAAGAAAAAGAAAAAGTTAATTATTATTCCTTTAATCATTGCTTTACTTGTTTTAGGAGGAGTCTACTTTTATTATCAAAGAATAGGCGATGCTGCTTCACTTAGTGTAAATGAGAAAAAATGGTTACAGGAAAATAAAGAAAAAGTTGTTGATTTTGAAATTGTAAATAATGTTCCTTTATTCGGAATGAATGGAAATGGAGTCGTTTTTCAATTTATTGATTCCATTGAAAAAGATACAGGACTTGGATTTAACAAAATTCCATATTTAAAAGAAAGTACTCCATCAGGAAATAACTATCGAATTCGCCTATTAAATAGCGAAGAAGCCTTAACCAATAGAGATTTGTTGATTTATGAAGATGGTTACATTGCCATTGGTAAAACTTATCAGCGAATCAATAGCATTTCTGAAATGAAAGATATTACCTTTGGTGCTTTTCAAAGCGATGTAGCTGAACTTACTTACTATTTAAAATCAGGAGATAATATTTTCTATAAGACCTACGATAATATTGATGCTTTATATCAAGCCTTAGATAATGGAGAAGTTGGAATGATTATTGTTCCTAATATCATTTATTTAGATAAATTCTTAGGAAACAGTAACTATTTTATCAATTATTATTTTACCGAGATGTCTAAGAAAATTGTGCTAACTTTAAGCGATAGCAATGATAAGTTGAATGGTATCATTAAAA
>CAOKBR010000024.1 GCA_948466735.1 uncultured Mycoplasmatota bacterium
GCCTTTATTTATAAGGGTTTGCTAGGGGGTTGCAATAAATCGTAATCAACCAGTTGATATTTGTCGAATTTTGTCGATTGTCCATTTAAATCACTCCTTTTTTTGAGTTTGATGATAAAAAATGTATTTCATAATCATCAATTAGTTGTTCTATCATACTATTAAGCTGATTTACCAATTCTTTGTCATTTCTATTAATTGCTTCATAGTAACATTTTAGACCTATTAATAGTAATTGTGCTCTATCATAAGATGGAATTATACTTTGCATAACATTATAATATTCTTCTAACGAATGTTTTCGTCTTGCACTAAGTAATTTTCCTTCCGTAATTCTATTAAGTTTATATGCAAAATTTGGAGATAAAGCATTATTAGTTACTTTATCAGTTTCTAACACATTATATAATTCTTCTAATCCTCGACCATCATTCTCTTGTATCTTTTTACTATTATCTAATCTATAATATACAATTCCATCAATCGTTCTTAGCGATTCGCTTATTGGTATTTTTGCTTGTAAAAAACCAGTACTAATAATAACATTTCCTGAATCATCTAATTGGATTTCACTAACAGACAAATGTCCAATTTCATGAGCTATTATTTGTCTAAGAATCGAACTTAACTCCATATTTACATTTGATACATTTAAATACTTTCGCGGTAATTTAATATTCATAATATTATGAAATGCCTCATAAGAAGCAGAGGATTTTTGCAAATCACATTCACTATACTCAACACATAAATTTTGTAAATTTCTTTGCAGAACTGAATTAGGAAAACCGTATAGATTATTATTTTCTAAATACTTTTTACCAACATTGTATATAAATTGTTTAATTTCATTTAAACTTTGTGAAGATTCAGCTATTTTAGTTAGTATTCTATTCTTAACTACATCTGAGACAGGAATAATTTCATTATTATTTTCAACGTAAAAATGTAATTCACGTGAAAAGATATCGCTACCTAATAATATCTGCATATCTTCATACTTAAAAGTATCTAACTCAACAATTATTTTAGTCATAAATTACCTCCTTTGTTATCTATATAAATTCTTTAATACAATAGTCAGACAATCTTCTACAGTTAATTCTGTGTTTTCTGAGAATCTAATTCTAACTAACTTACCATTCACTTTAAATATATATGGATTTTTAACTTTAGTCAAAAAATCCAATATTCTTTCTTCACTAGACTTTCTTCTATCTATTTTTATAGAAGCTAATTCATCTACATCTTCTAGTTTACATCATCAAGATTTACATTTCTACAACCCTCTAATTTTTCTCTTAATTCTTCAATATTATATTTAATTATATAATCACACTCCAACTTAATTATATATTTAAATATAATTGTTGTTAAATGTGCAAATTTAATTTTTTATTACTCATTAATTGTACTTTCTATTTTTGGTCGCTCATCAACATATTGATAATTAAGTGCATTTTCTTTAGATAATGCAGATTTATTTGTTTCTTTTTCATATAAATCTCTTGTACCTTTTGCAACACCACCACCTCTTTTAGCAACTTTCAAATTTTCTGTTAGTCCTTGTGGGTGTTCTTGTCTTGCAATATCTCGAGTTGCTATTTCTCCTATGTTTGTAAGTGCTACTTCTATATCAGTCATGTTATCTCGAAGTGATTCTTTTCTTAATCCTTTATATGATTTATACTCGCTTGCTTTCATTCCAGATCAACCTTTATAGATTTCATTTGTAAGTAAAGCGTATTCCATCGGTTTGGTGATGCCCCCTTCTTTCCAAACATCTGTAAGTTTAAATCTGTCTACAATTCCCGTTAGTCTAGCCTTGATCCATTCATCAGAGTAACCTTTATTACGATAATAATCGACTGCACGATTTATAGCAATTTCTGGATCAAATACTTCATCAATTCTTTCACTACCTAAACTAGCCATCCATAATTTAAATGGCTCAGCTTTAGGCGAAGGAATTGATTCAATTAATCTTAAAATTCCTTTTGTATCTAATGTATCTGTAGAATAACTTTTTCCATCTTTTCTAGATTTCATTTTCAGTTGTACACATTTTGTGGACAACTCACTTTGTTCTTCTTTTTTCATTCTTTTCTTTAACATATTCCAATAATTTCTTGGATTGTTACTATCAGTCAAAGCAGATATTACATCTACAACTGAAAAATAATATTCTTCTTTTTCACTATCCCATATACTTCTAATTTCACTACCTTCAAATAGATTTGATATTGTTTCTAGTTTATTATTCAAATTTAACACCTTCTTTCTTGTTCTAATTAATGGGGTTTAAATGTCGTAATCACCTTTATAATTCTCATCATAAATATCATTAAAATCACTATATTTTTATCAATTTTTAGTAATTTTACCACTTTTTTAATAAAAATATGCAAAATCTAAAATCAAAGGAATCCTTTATTTATAAAGGTTTGCTAGGGGGTTTAAATAAATCGTAATCAACCAGTTGATTGTAGTATTTTGTCGATTATTGTCGTTCATTCATTTCACTTCCTCTTCAATTCCATTATAAAATCATTATGGAATTCTTTAATGGATTTATACCTACTGTTTCTATTATAACTTGTTGCTTTTATTAACACATCATAGACATTTTTTAATAATTCAAAGTTTTCGATGTTATTTGGAATAAAAATTCCTTTTTCATATCTTTCTTCTACATTTTTAGCATCACTAAACATATCGAATATAATTGCACCTAAAGTAAATTCGCTAGTTAATTCATCTATAGTTGCACCCAACTCATTTTCTTCTGGTGCTTTCAATCTTTTAGTTCCAAAATAATCCTTCCCTAAATCATTTACTGTAGGTATTTTTCTAAATAAATCTATATCACAAAAAGTAACTAAATCATTTTTAAAATCGTACATTATGCTACTATCATAAAAATCTACTGCGACGTAACCAACTTCAATAAATGTTTCAAAAAAAGAAAATAATTTTTCTACAACAAAAAGCCGTTTTTCTATTGATAACTTCTTAAACTTTTTGATGGGAGTATCTAAATTTGGATGTTCTTTGTACATATTAAAATTCCAATGATCAAATAAACATTCTCCTTCAGCCCATTCAAATACTGCCACAAAAAATTCATTTATAGGAAAGCTATCTATTAACTTAATTAAATTGGGATGTTTTATATCTTCATATTTTTTTACTGCATCTTTTAATAATGTAATAGATTCTTCTTCTGAAATTTCTGCCTCAACAGTTTTAGCACCAGCTATTTTAAAAAAGTATCTTTTGTTGTCCTTTTCAACTCCAAAAGATATACAACCACTACCGGTTTCATCTATAACTGAAAAAACTTTCCCATAATTATTTAGCCAACTAAAATCCTGATATTCTTTTAATTTAAATTCTATATTATCAATTTGTAATTTTACCATAATTGCTTTTCTCCTTTTTAAAAGTGTAAAAACCTTTTTTGAAAAAAACCTTTATTTATAAGGCTTTGAAGACGGTTTCCCATTTATCCCGATACCCAAATTTATATTTGCTCCATTTTGTAGATTATTGTCCATTTTTATCACTTCCTTTTTTTATTATTTTTACAGTCAATAAATTTAACTCATCGCAATTAATTTTTAATTGACTGAAAGCACCCTTAAAATCTTCTTTAGCTTCTTGGGGTAATATTTCAATTATTTCGTTTTCAAAAAATTTTTTTAATTCTTGTATGCCTTTATTAATAGTATTGATTACTTCAATTATATTTACTGATTTCAAAGTATAGTGAACTAAACAATTCCTATAGTTGCATATTTTTCTTAAAGTTTTAAAATCGTAATTCATTCTACAAATGTGTTTTAATCTGAGAATTCCATTATCGATATCCACACTAATAAAATCACCATTTTCAAGTTTAGATTCCTCTGCTTTATTTATATCTGCAAAAATTAATGACCAATGCTCATTTTCCAAACAAAATTTAACAATCAATTCAAAGGCATTAGCCAGATTAATTATTACTGTTTTAACTTCATAAAATATTACTTCTTCATATTCATCATAACTTTCAATTAGACAATCCAAAGCAGTATTTATTTCTTCTATACAATCATAAATATTATTTAGAAAAAACAATTCAAATTCATAAATTTCATTTTTATTTTTAAAAATGGTTTCTATACTATTCATTATTGTTCCTTTTACTTTCACTTAAATACCTATTATAAAACTCATCCATAGATGAAACATACTTTTGATCTTGAATTATTCTATATTTTTCGTATTCACTTTCTGCTTTTTCAACTGCTTCTTTATGACTTATATTTCCTGAATTTTTTAAAACACTTTTTTTTCTAAATTTTAATAAATCATCAATTGCATTAATCCAATCTTGCATTGTCATAATATGCCTTTCTTTTGCTTCATCCTCTGCAAATACTAAAAACATATTTGTTAAATCATTTAACCTATTTAACTCACTCTCATTCAAATAATTTTTGGCAATACTGACATCATACTTATATATTAACCCATCAGGACTGTTTTTCCAATTCGTTAATCCCATATGTTCTTTTTCTGAATTTGCTCTTTCATAGATTAATTCTGCAGCAGTATGTCCAGAAATAGCAAAATGGAGTTTGTTTTGCACAATCTTGAAAAAAGTATAAGCACTCTCAGATTTAGGATTATAATCTGTGGAAGTAGCAATAAATAAGTCAGTGATTTTTTGATATGACATTCTTTCACTTACCCTGATTGTTTTAATTCTTTCAAGTAGTTCATCAAAATATTTTATATCGTATTTATTACCTTTAATAAATCTTTCATCATTTAAAGCAAAACCTTTTGTCATATATTCTTTTAATATTTTTGTTGCCCATATCCTAAATTCTGTCGCTTTTTTAGAATTAATTCGATATCCTACAGCAATTATGGCATCTAAATTATATATTTTTGTTTTATATTTTTTACCATCTGAAGCAGTTATCGAGGATTCCTCGGTAACTGAATTTTCATTTAATTCATTATCTTTAAAAATATTTTTTAAGTGTAAGGAAATATTATCAGTACTACAATCAAATACTTTTGACATTCCCTTTTGCGTAAGCCATAATGTTTCCTCTTTATATATTGCATCAACAATGATATTACCATCTTTGTTTTTATATATTAGCAAGTTATTTTTCTCTTCTAAATCGCTCATTTTTTCACCTCTTTTTCCCTAATTTTATCTAAATGTGTAAAAACTCATTTTAAACTAGTCCTTTATTTATAAGGCTTCTACTATGGTTTTCTTTATATCCCCACACCCCAGTTAATATTTGCCTGATTTTGTCGATTGTTTTCCATTATCTTCACTTCCTTCTATATAAATTTTTTAAAACATTAGTCAGACTATAACCTTACCTTAATTGAATAAAGTCAAATAACGGATTTTCCGTTTTCACTAAGAAAAAAGCTAAGGAAAATCCTTTTTTCTCTAAAGGATTTTCGCTTATTACCTAAAATTTTCCTATACTTTTGGCTTTTTCCTACTTTTTTATTTTAACAAACTTTTCTCTACTCGTCTATAAAACCACAAAAAAACTAGCGATTAAAGCTAGTAATTTATTTTTTGTTTCCCCATTTTGAAAAAGGAAAGATGGTAAATGAAGTTTTTCCTAAAATATCTTTTTTTGAAATACATCCTAGAACTCTACTATCTTTAGAGTTTACTCGATTATCTCCTAAAACATAGTAACAATTATCAGGAATTGCCCCTTCTACATCAAAATTTAAAGTCTTCTCGTGTAAAAAAGGCTCATCTACTTTTTCCCCGTTAATATATAATACTTGGTCAATATATTTGATGGTCTCACCAGGTAAGGCAATTACTCGTTTAATGATATTCGTATCATGATGATGAATCACCACAATATCAAATCGCTCAATAGAACTAAATCGATAATGCATTCGATCTAAAATCATGATGTCTTTATTTTCTAACGTTGGTAACATAGAATCTCCTGTAACGCGAACAGGAGTTACAACAAAAAATTTCACGATACAAATGATTGCTAATACAATAAGGTAAGGTAGGATACCTTTTAATGATTTACTCATAGCTTAAAAAAAGAAGAAAGCTTATGCTGCTTCCTTGTTTGCTCTTTCTTTAATGCGATATTGACCTTTATAGCTTCTTAGGAAGTTAAGTTTTGCACGTCTTACTTTACCTTTTTTCACTACTGTCATATTAGCAATTCTTGGTGAATGAACGGGAAATGTTCTTTCTACGCCAACACCATAAGATACTTTACGAACGGTAAATGTTTCGCTAATTCCGCTTCCGCGTCTAGCAATAACAATACCTTCATAAGCTTGAATACGTTCTTTGTTTCCTTCAACGATTTTAACGTCTACTCTAACGGTATCCCCAACGCGAAATTCTACTACGTTAGGATTTTTTTGTTTTTCTGTAATTTTATCAATTACGTTCATGATATCTCTTCCTCTCTTTTTTATGCAATCATCAACGATAAAACTTAGTTTGAGCGGATTGCTAACGGTATTCATTATAGCATACCAAACTAGAAATTGCAAACAGAAATTTTTCTATCTAGAACGTGTTCTTTTTTCTTCTTTACCACCTTGCTTAGCGTATGCTTCAATATATTGTAATTGAATACGATCTTTCGCTTGATTAGCAAGGATATCTAATTTCTTATCAAATAAATGGGCTTGTTCTTCAGTTAAATGCTTCCGATTTTTATTTAGTATTTCTCTTCTAAAGCGTTCCGTTTGATTTAATACCTCATAAAACACTGGTGTACTTCCCTCATCATTATCTTCATTAAGGGCAATTTTATAAAGCTTGGTAACATTTTTTAATAATCCAATAAACAACTTTTGCATTTTCTTCTCAGTCATTTTAGAAATCAACGTTGGGTTAATTACAATCATACGATTAACTTTAATACACTCTTGAAATGGTTTAGCATTCTTCGGCTTAATATTTACACCAGATAACTTTTCATACTCAAAATAAGTCACCTCTTTGCTATCTTTCTTTTTTACTACTAAATAGCGAATGTCTTTGCCCATTTTCATCTTCCCTCACTTTATTTTAGAAATTATTCTTGTTCCATGATATCAGGTCGTCTTTCCTTTGTACGTTTGATTTGCTCTTGTAGACGATACTCTTCAATTTTTAAGTGATCGCCTGATATTAATACATCAGGAACTTTCATGCCACGAAAGTCATATGGTTTTGTATACGTTGGATAATCTAATAAATGGTTGTTAAACGATTCTTTTTCATGTGAAGAAGTAGTAATTACCCCATCAATTAAACGAATAATAGAATCCATTACCACCATACTAGGAATTTCTCCTCCTGTCAAGATGTAATCACCAATAGAAAGTTCTAAATCAACAAATGATCGAATTCTCTCATCAAATCCTTCATAATGACCACAGATAAAAATTAGATGTTTCTCTTTTGATAATTGATAAGCAATTTCCTGATGATACACTTTTCCATCAGGAGTAAGTAAAATAACGATACTATCTTCTTGTTTGATTTTTTCTAGACAATCAACAATTGGTTGACAACATAATACCATACCACCTCCCCCACCATATGGGGTATCATCAACGTGATGATGTGGGTCTATAGAATAGTCTCTAAAATCATGTAAGTGAACTTCAACTAGTCCTTTATCAATTGCTCGCTTTATAATCGAAGAAGTGAAAAAGCCAGTAAATTGTTCTTTAAATAAAGTTAATACATCAATCCTCATTACAAAATCCCCTCAATTAAATTAACCTTAACGATACGATTTTTCTTATCAATCGATGGCACAAAAGAATCAATATAAGGTACTAAAAACTCTTTTTCTCCACGAATTCTTAATAATTTATTTGTCTTTGATGCAAAAAACACCTCTATTACTTCTCCTAAAAAGTTTCCCTTTAAATCGCATACTTTCATTCCAAGTAAATCTTGATCTAAAATAACGTTTTCTAAATTTAACTCATTCTCATTTTTTTCTACTTTTAAATTGATCAAAGGAAGCACTTGGTTAATGTCACTAAATCCTGATAAAGTAATCATATCATAATTTTTATGTTTACGGTAAGAAGTAATCAAATAAGAAACTTTTCCAATCCATATGTGACTACCTACTTTAAATGCTTCTTCTTTTAAGGGAAAATCTGAAATAATTTTAATTTCTCCTTTAATCCCATGGGTACTTACTACTTTTCCTATTTCTATCACACATCATCGCTCCGATTCATCTCATATAACATGATACTACAAGCAATTGCTACATTTAAACTTTCTACCACATCATTCATTTCAATATATATAAATTGATCGCACATTGCTAGAATTTCTTCACTTACTCCTTGTCCTTCATTTCCCATAATTAAAGCAAATCTTCTTTTATCCTTTTCCCTAAAATGACGTACATCTAAACCATACTCTACTTTAGTTCCGTAGATAGGAATTTCTTTAGCTTTTAAGGATAAAATTTCATTTTTTAATGTCCGAGCAATAATATTTAAATGAAAAATCATACCTTGTGATGCTCTAATTACTTTAGGATTATATAAATCAACAGTACCCTCTCCTAAAATTAGTGTATCAATATTAAAAGCTACAGCGCTACGAATAATGGTTCCAAGGTTTCCTGGATCTTGTATGCCATCTAACATTAAAATACGTTCTTTAGGATTTTCTTCCACCAGTTTTTTACATAATGCCATCACTTTAGGCACTGACTCTAAGGTGGAAATCTTACTTAATATCTCATCGGTAACATACACGATAGGATAATTAAAAGGAAGCACTTCATCTTTTTCCAAAATGAGTTCCACGACTAAGCCTTTTTTGCAAGCTTCCATCACTAAATGCTCCCCTTCAATGATGAATTCACTATACAAATCACGATATTTTTTTTGCTTTAGTTTGATATATTTTTTTACTCGTTCATTATCTAAGCTAGTAATTAACATATTTCCACCTCTAATACTTTTTCATTTCTCTTCTTAATTTTTGATACTCATAACAATTTTCTTTCACTAAATTCCAAAAATCTTGGGAGTGATTGGGATGAATAAAATGGGAAAGTTCGTGAACAATGACATAATCTAAATATTTTGAATCTCTTTTAATTAACTCTAAATTTAAAGTAATCGTCTTGCTCGACGGCTTACATACACCCCATCTTGTTTTCATGAGGCGAATTTTCAACTTAGGATAAGGAATAGTTTGACTAAATTTTTGGTATTGCTCATTTAAATGAGCTAAAAATACATTTTCTGCTTGCTTTCTATACCACTTATCTAATGGATACCCATGACTCATCAAAACTTTATCGTCATACAAGAAAATACCGATCTGATTGGTATAGACAATATCATATTTCTTTCCTAAATAGTAAAACCCTTTCTGATTTTCCTTTCGTAATTGTTGTTTTTTAATCATCTTTTCAATAGATAAAATATTTTCTTTCACCAAGTCAATTAATTCTTTTTCCTTAGTAAAATAATTCGTAGTAATATGAATCGAAAAATCATCTTTAACGCGTAAATAGGTATTACGGTTTTTCTTTTTTCGCTCAATAATTACGGGATAGTTTTGATTACTAATTTGTACTTCTATCATGTGTTCACTTACTTTCTTTTTTAAAATCTTCCACCGCCTCCACCTCCTCCGAAGCTTCCACCTCCAGATGAGACTCCTCCACCGAAGCCTGAACCTGATGATTGATGTGATGCTGCAATAGATGCTCGACTGGAGCTAATAGCTTGATTGATGGTTTGATTAATTTGATGATTTAAGCTTGACCTTAGAACATGATTCATCCACATAGAGCGATATATATCTACATCTTGATTTTCCACGCCTATTGCTTGCATTTTTATTTTCATTTGCTTTTCTACTTCCTTAGCACATCCTAAGACAGTCGCATATACTAAATATTTATTCCATAAAACAATCTCAGGCAACTCTTTTTCATCCATTCTACCAAAATCTAATAAAAATTTTTTAAAAGCTTGCCACTTAGCATACTCCATGGCACCACTTTCACTTCTTTTTTTAAATAGGGAAAAATAAATAATAGTACCAAAGGTAATTGGTAGGACAATAAACATCCAAATGGATTCTGTCTCTAACACTAAATGAAAGAAAAATAGTAAAAACCCTAGACAAGAAAATAAGATGGGAAAAACTTTTACCCTGGCTAAATTTTGATAAAAGCCTTCTTTTTTTCCTGCTTTTTTCGCTAAATTTTCCCAGTGATGGAAGCTTTCCATGAATTTTTCAGCACTAGATGCTTTTTTTCCATATTTTTTTACTTCGTTTAAGGTAACTTCACTTCCGTTTCCAATGGTATTAAATAACAAATCGATAACTTCTATTTCTTGTTTAGTAAGTTTTTCTAAATTTTTCTCTTGTTTAATCAAAGAATAATCTTTCTTATTTCCAGAAATTTCTTCTAATTTTATCACATTTTCATCAATAAGATTTAAAACCGATGAAGAAAATCCAAGGGTAGAAACGTTTTTCTTTAGTAAGTACTCTAAAACCTCTGGTCCATAGGTATTAGGTAAGTCACGATAATACGGACTTGGTAAAACGACTTTATGTTCTTTATCGTACTTGATATAAACGTAAATGACTACTACTCCTAAAATGACTACCCATACTATGGTAGAAATATTGACTAAATTATTTTGAAATCGAATTTTATCTCGTTCTTGATTGGCAATTTCTGCTTTTTCTTCCTCGATTTCTAAAATATGAGGAAAGGCTACAACATTAGAAGCCTTAGTTACATTAGATAACACAGGTAAGGAAAAAGTCATACGAATATCTACTTTATTATAAGCTCCTAGAAAATCATAACTTAATTCGACCTCTTTATCGTTTAATCTAGTAATTTCTCCATTTAATGGACCATGAGCCCATACCCTCATGGCACTATCTTCTTTAGGTAAGCGAACTCTCACCTTTAAATCTTTAATGTTCTCTTGATAAGAATCCCCTAAAATATTCCAAGCAAACTCTAAGATATCATCATGTTTGACAACAACATCATTAACGATATATTCAATATAGAAAGCCTGATTTCTATTCGATGGTTGATACACTTTTAAATCAATGCCATTAGAATACGTTTTCTTGGTATATACCCCATATGTTCCATTACTAGCATTAACCACTTCTTTAAATGGGTAACTTAAATTATTTAAATCACTAAAATCTAGTCCTTGACCATAGTTAACTCCATAAATTTTTAAATCACGAATTCCACTACCATTATAAATATCGCTACCTTTAAAATCTTCTTTTCTTCCTGTAAAATGTGGTAATGATAAATTTTTATATTCGATATTTCTTAACCTTCCATTATAACTTCCCTTTAATGTTGCCATTTCACGTACTTTAATTGACCCATCATCTAATAAGTCTATCATGATATATAACTTATCTGTTGTCTCAACAGCATGAGCTGACATAGGAAGTAGAAACATTAATGCAATAATGAACCACAAAACTTTTTTCATAACGTCCTCCTAAAAGAAAAACTTGCCATTTTAGCAAGTTTTAAAACGATACTTTTGGCGCTTCTCTATCTTGCTTTTCAACTTCAAAATAAGGTGATGTTTTAAATCCGAAAAGATTAGCAATAATATTACTAGGCACCATTTGTACTTTATTATTATAGGTTAACACAGTATCGTTATAAAATTGACGCATAGTAGCAATCTTATCTTCTGTTTTGGTTAAATCATCTTGTAAGTTCATAAAATTAGCGTTGGCTTTTAACTCTGGATAAGACTCTGCTAAAGCAAATAAGCGATTCATCACTTTCGTTAACTCACCACTTGCCTTCATCTCTTCTTCTGGTGTAGAAGCATTAGCAAAAGCATTTCTTGCTTTAATCACATCTTCAAAAGTTCCTTTTTCGTGTTTAGCGTAACCTTTAACGGTCTCTACTAAATTAGGAATCAAATCAGCACGACGTTTTAATTGGACATCAATTTGTGCCCATTGATCATCCTTTCGATTTCTTAATACCACTAATTTATTGTATGTAGTAAATACAAATAGAATAATAAGCACAACAACAGCAATGATAATCCATCCCCAAATTGGCATAATATCCCTCCATTCTTATTACCATTATATCCTTTTTTTTATGATTTGAAAACGAATTTTTGTATATTTTAAAAAAATTTCATCATACTAGTTAATGAAAGGATGAAGATTATGGACATAAATATTAGAGAACACATTATTAACAATTTTAAAGGAGACGACTATGACGCTTTAAAAAGTGCCATTGAAGAAAGTATTAAAGAGCAAGATGAAATCACACTTCCTGGTATGGGCGTGTTTTTAGAAATCATTTGGAATGGTGCAAGTGATGAGTTAAAAGATGAAATGATTAATATTATTAAAAATCGCGTCAATCAAGGTTCTAACTAGAACTTTTTTTCTTGTTTTTGGCCTTTTTTACTTCTTTTTTAATTTTTTCTAATAAGTCTTCTTTAATGGTAGACTTTGCTTTCGGAAAGGCATTTAATAAGCGACGGAATAGGAAACGTTCGCGATATAGTTTTTCTTTTACTTGCTTACTAATTTCACCAGTGGCATCTTTTAATCCAATGGTTACACTATGCATTCTAAGTTGAGTAATAGTAACAACGGAAATAATAACATCAACTAAAAAAATGATGAAAAGAGTAATCGCTACAATAATAGTAACTAAATGAGGTAAATGATTAAGTAGTGACACGTAAAAAGGATTAATTCCATACATCATCACTAATCCCAGTAGTCCAAAACTAATGCTAGTATCTAAAGCTATACGACCATTTAAGTTAAACTTTTTAGTAGAATAGTCCCACCAACGAGCTTTAAATAATTTTTCCATTGCCCATGAGGTAGTATACTCTAAAACGCTACAAAGAACTACAGCCATAATGAATAAAGCTAATGGATCACTAAGATACTTTTTTAGGAAGTATGTTATCACAATGGCCGCAAACCCATAAATAGGACAATAAGGTCCTAGTAAAAAGCCTCGGTTTAAAACAAATCTTTTATCATGGAGACTGCAACAAATAACTTCCACCAACCATCCAACAAAAGCATAACTAATAAATAAAATAAAAATATAACTAAATTCTAACATACTACTACTTACTTACCTCTTTATAATAGGAAATGATACTATTAGCAATATTGTTTCCTATTTTTTCAATGTTATCAACTATCCATTTCGCATCTTGCCGATTGTCATGAAAGGCAACTTCGATTAAAATGCCATTATTCACGTATTTTGGATTTGTCTCTAATAAACCACCAACGTCAATGCTTGTTTTTACACCACGATTACCACTATTTTTTTTGTAATAAATACTAAATAAATTAGATTGAAGCTTCTTAGCAATTTCCTTAGCAATTACACAATTATCATCATATATCCAAGTTTCAATGCCGCTATATTTTCCTTTTTGACTAAGATCCGATGCGTTAGAGTGAAGAGCTAAATGTAAATCAACATCATATTTTTTAGAGTCAAGTGCTGCTTCTTTATGCGTAGTTACTTTTTTGTTACGGTAGACAACAATATCGTTTTCTACTAAACGTTTATATACTATATCTGCTATTTTATTCATCATTTCTTTCTCAGTCGTGTATCCTACACTTTCAACACCATAGTTATCCCCTTGAGTAGATGGAGATAAATAAACAATCGGACGTTTATCAAGAAGTTGATAAGAAAAGGTAGAAACTTCACTATCTTCATACCCATCAAGTACGGCAATTGCTTTAATGTCCATACTTTTAGAAATATAAATAGGCCTCTCATAGACTAGGCTACTTTTACTAGGGGGTGTCCCATCTATCGTGTAATAAATTTTAGCATTTTCTGTGTGACTATTTAAAATAATTTGTTTAAATCCGTTAATTTTACCTGAATCATGGCTACTAGAAACAGCGTTTACTTTTAATATCGGATTCTCAACTTTTATTCTTTTAGATACTGTTCTAGATAAACCTAAAAGGTTCACTCCCTTAACTATAATTTGAATATCGTCCCCTTTTTTCACCTGGGGCAAAGAAAAATCAATCGTTTTACTACTAGTTGTTTGATTAAATATTACTTCTTTGTTCTTTTTAATTGTTACTTGATACTTTTTCGCATGTTTCATGGAAGCATAAGATAAAATATAATTTTCCTTTTCATCAAAATATTGGTAATGTTTTAAATATTCAATGTTTCCTTTTCCTACTTTAAAAAATAGAAAGTAATTTAAGAATAAAAAGAGGATAAGAAAGAAAATTAAATATTGCTTTTTTAATTTAATAACCTTTTTCTTATCTACCATATACTTCACCTTCTACTAGAATTAATTAAAACTAGTATATCACGAAAAATGTGAAAGTACTATAGATAGAAAAATATTACACATAAAATCTAGAGAAATCAATCATATGTCACATTTTTTTATAAAATTAAAGATATTTTTATAATTAAGTTGTACATAAATATTCTTTATTCTATCCCGACAATGTTTTTTAAGATAAATGGATTTTCCCTTTTTTTCTTGTAAAACACTAACACTAACATAATATTTGCTTGCTTCTTTTGTTATAGTTGCGTTAAATATTTTATATGGAAGTTCTTCTATATTACGATATCCTTTTATTTTTTCTTCTCCTAGTTTGGGTAGTTTTATCGTTTTATTTTTTAAATCTACTTTTATACTAGCGTACGCTTTTCCTTTATATGTACTTTGGTTATTAATCGTTTTATAACTATCACGACGGCTCTTACTTTTGAATTTTGGAAAACCTCTATCTAATTAAAAAATCCTTCGTATGCTTTTTCTAAATTTTCTATACTTAACAAGTCCTTTTTCATATCTTTTAAAGACAAAGTGGTACCTGTTGTTTGATATTGATTGATTCTTTTATCCAAGTAATAATTATAGATAAATCTACTACTTCCTAAATTTTTATTGATCTTTATTTTTTGTTTATTATTTGGATACATTCTAAAACGATATGCTTTATAAATCATCATTTGTACCACCTTCTTTCGATGGTGTTTATACTAATTGATTTATCGTTTTTTATCAATTATATCATTAATTTTTCTTCTTTTAATGCCTAGTAAGTGTCATGAATTTTGTTCATGGTAAACCTTACTATTGCCTAAATATGATACAAGAATGATTTTTGTTTTAGATATAGCATGAGAATAATATATGTCAAGGAAAAAAATTAAAAACACAAAATATTAAGAGATTAACATTGACATCTTTTTTTGTTTTATTTTATTCTAAATATGTTTTTACTTTTTTTCCTTATATACAAAAAAGAGGCTTTAGGCAAAATTATTTAGTTTCCTGACAGCCCCTTTTGCTCAATATCATCTATAGCTTATTTTAATTTTTAAAGTAGTTTTATAGATATTGATATTTAAGCAGGATGGTACTGCTATAGCAATCGTGTAAACAAACACCATATTCAAATTATTTTACTAACAGTGTTTATTGTATTGCTAATGTTTTTCTTCATATTCTATACTCTTTATTAAAAAATACGAATAGAAGGGGGATAATACTTGCTCTTTAGCTTTTTATTTACAACTTACTTTTACGCATCATAAATATTTAGTTTTAAAGGAATAGGACAACCACGCGATCACCAAGGTTAGTGTTGGAAGTGTTGTTGTTCACGTTCCACGCGTTCGTCGTATTGGACGAATTCGCGGAAGACCACTAGTCTAGAAGCAGGACGGAAGTTCACAGCATTACCCCAAAGGCACATAAAAGTGACGCCTTACAAAAGACTTTAGTCTTTTCACAAAAACGCTTTCGCGTTTTTAAACTCTTCGTTTCTTTTTTTATAGTATTTTTAGTTCTTTCTACTTTTTTATTCTGTATGTTTTTTCGTTTTATCACGCTTCGCGTATCAGTTTATCCAAACTATTATTTGGATAAACTATTTCCTAATTTGGACAACCGCGCGACCACCGAGGTTAGTGCCGCAAACGTCGCCACTGTACACGTGGCAGTTGCCCACGTAGCCCATGTGGTGCACCTCCCACGCGTTCATCGACGAACGCGTGGAAGAGGTCCAGTATCCGTAGTTGCCTCCGTACTCTCCTCCATATTGATTTACTGTTCCTCCATAACCTGTTGAAGCGCTTAAATAATTATACATCCATACTGGACAGGATTGCCTAGATTTTGTACATCCCAATCCTGATGTTTCTTGGATAGTTATCATTCGAGCCTTTGCTGTTCTTTCTCCTAGGGTATATCTATTTCTTGTACAACTACTTGATGGATATCCTGAACATTCTGTATATGGATTATCTTTAAATGTTGTTGAACCTAGTGTATAGGTTTGATCTAATACATTACTCCATGTACTCGTTGCTGCTTCTAATACTGGCAAGATTGTTGTTGGACCTTTGCTATTATCATTAC
>CAOKBR010000025.1 GCA_948466735.1 uncultured Mycoplasmatota bacterium
GATAGTGGTGGTGCTTTTAGTTCTTCTGGCACTGAAATGTCTGATTTTTCACCTGTACCCATAGTAATAGGAACTTGTGGAGCAAATTGAGTTTGACCAATATCTTCCATAGTAATTTCTTTAATAGCAGCATTAGGATCTACAGTATATGTTTCAAAGGCAGAGTTATTAATTCCACGATACTCATTTTTTCCAAAAGCTAATATTGGGTAAAATATAAATGGTAAAAAAGTAAGTCCAATACCAAATTCTTTTTTCTTATTAAAAGCTATTGCTATATTCATTTTTGCTTTTATCATCACAACAATATTTACAATTGGTATAAATAAAAGAATAATTGTCCACATTGGCATAGTAGCTAATTCTAGTTCAATAATAAGATTGTAAATTGGAACAAGTGCTGACCACCATGGCTTTTCTGCTTTTTTATACACAATGGCCATAGAAATTAGTGATATTAAAGTAATTATTCCTAAAATTATAAAACTTCCTATTACTACCTCTGGCAATATTCCAAAGGTACTTTCATGAACGACATCATAATCATTATACATATTCTCACCACTCCTATATTCTATCATTAATTATATAACGTAGTTAGAACTGTGTCAATTTTAGAATTGATTATTTCATAAACAATCTGTTTTTTTGCAAAATAAAAACCCTTATTCTTTAAGGGTAATTTACTATCTGGTGACCAGTACGGGATTCGGACCCGTGAATGCCGCCGTGAAAGGGCGGTGTGTTAAGCCACTTCACCAACTGGCCATATGGCGCCTCAACTAGGACTTGAACCTAGGACCCCTTGATTAACAGTCAAGTGCTCTAACCAACTGAGCTATTGAGGCACAATATATGGTGGACCTGACAGGACTTGAACCTGTGACCCCACGCTTATCAAGCGTGTGCTCTAACCAACTGAGCTACAAGCCCATTTTTCTTTTTTTCCTTGGCACTATTTCATTCTACAATAAGTTTACCAATATTGCAAGTTATTTTTTTAAATTTTTAGAAAAATCTGTAGCTCTACTCTACATTATTCCCAAAAACAATAAATAAATTACTACAAAATTGTAATTCATGCAAGCTTTTTTTGATAAAATCAAGAAAAAAAGTAGCAATCCATACTACTTATGATAAAAACTTATGATTTAGAACCTCCCATAAAAAAATCATTTGACTTAGGATATAACAAGTGTTTAGCATAACGATCAACATGTTTAATTAAAAAACGATAACAATATACTGAACCGATGATAAGAACTACTAATACCACATTCCATACGATTGGGATAAAAACAAGATTAAACAATTTATGGAAAAAAAGAATTGCTACAACAAAAATAGATAACATACTACCAAACAAAATTTTTCTTAATCCATTAAATGGTTGACTAATATGATGTAATAACATAAAGCCAATTGATGCTGTAATTATCACTGACATCGTTGAACTTATCTCATAAGATAGAAAAAACGTTTTACTAAGAATAGAAATGATGATGATATTAATCACAATCGTAACAGATGCTGGAAGTGCTTTTGAAATCACATTAACAAAGAAATGTCCTTTAATTTTTTCTTTATTTGACTCTAAAGCCAAAATGAACGATGGAATGCCAATAGTTACAACACTAATTAGTGATAATTGAATTGGCATAAAAGGATAAGACATACTAGTGAACAAAATCAAAATAGATAAAAGAAAAGAGAAAATCGTTTTTACTAAAAACAAACTGGCCGAACGTTGGATATTATTAATCGTTCTTCTTCCTTCAAAAACTACTTGAGGCATAGCACTAAAATCAGAATCTAACAAGACTAACTGACTAACATTTCTAGCTGCTTCACTACCATTTCCCATCGCAATCGAACAATCAGACTCTTTTAAGGCTAAAACATCATTTACCCCATCTCCACTCATGGCAACGGTATGTCCTTTTTCTTTTAAAGCCTTCACTATTTGCTGTTTTTGTTTTGGAGCTACTCTTCCAAAAATGGTATACTGATCAACTTTTTCTAACCACGAATCATCTTTTTGGATACTACAATCAATAATTTGGTTTACTTCTAATCCTGCTCTTTTAGCAATATGGTAAACCGTATTCACATCATCCCCAGAAATAATTTTAAGGTCGACTTTCTGATTTTTGAAATAAGTTAACGTCTTTTTGGCAGAACTTTTAATTTTATCTTGTAACAAAATGATGGCTAAAACTTCTTGATTAGTAAACTTTTCCTTTTCCATTTTTCCTCTTGCTAAAACAAGTACGCGATAATTTTTCGTGTATTCCATCACCTTTTCGTCTAATGAATGGTCTTTTTTATCTAAAACAAACTCTTTTGCTCCTAAAAAGTAAGTATATCCATCTTCTAGAGTAACACCTGATCGTTTATTTGCCGATGAAAAAGGGTATTTTTTTTCTACTTTTGGGGTTGTTTTAGGTAAATAATAATTTGCTAAAGCTACCGCAGTAGGATTTTTATCTTCTAAGGCTTTGGTAATTGTTCCTAATATATCTTTTACATCCACTTTATCATTTAATACTTTAACATCAACAACCTCCATTACTCCTTCAGTAATGGTTCCCGTTTTATCTAAACACAATACGTCAACTCGAGCTAGTGTCTCAATGCAATATAACTCTTGTACTAAAACTTTAAACTTGGCTAAACGCATGACGCTAACAGCTAAAACTGTACTAGTTAATAAGATTAATCCTTCAGGAATCATACCAATTAAAGCTGCTACAGTATGAAGTACGCAATCAGTAATATTGCTATCAGGTAAAAAATACTCACGATAAAATAGTAAAATAGCTAATGGAAAAATAAAGATAGAAATAAGTTTTAAAATACGGTTTAGAGAGTGCATTATCTCAGAATTTACCTTTTTTACATATTTGGCACCACTGGAAATTTGAGAAGTATAATTGTCTTCTCCAACATGTCTTACTTGAGCTTTTGTATGACCTAAAACAATAAAACTTCCTGATTTTAGTAAATCGTTTTCATGTTTTTCGATTGAATCTGCTTCTCCTGTGATAAAAGATTCGTTAACTTCAACATCGCCATTTAAAATAATGGAATCCGCAATTACCTGATCTCCTAGTTCATAAACGATAACATCATCTAAAACCACTTCGCCAACTTCAATTTCAATTTCTCTACCATCACGAATAACTTTTGCTTTATTGCTTGCTAACACTGCTAATTTATCAATAGTCTTCTTCGCATGAATTTCTTGAAAAATGCTAATTAAGGTATTACAAATGATGATTCCTAAGAATGTTAGATTTTTATAAGAACCAACGATAAAAACAGCTATTCCAAGTAGTAAATTAATGATATTAAATAAAGTTATGACGTTTGTTAAGATGATTTGACGAATGCTTTTGGTGGGAACAGTCGTATCGTAGTTTACTAGTCCTTCGTTGATTCGTTTTTCTACTTCTTCTATAGTTAATCCAGTATCGATATTTGTTTTTTTATATTTTTCCATCTTTTGTTCTCCTACTTTTGGTATTTGGTACAATATTATTCTATCGCTAAAGTGAATGATTGTATAGAAAAATTTTCAATTTAGGTATTCCTTTCTTAGTTATTTTGTGCTACAATGAATGAGTCGTTAGAAATTATGGGCTGTTAGCTCAGTTGGTAGAGCAACTGACTCTTGGTAATACCTGGGAGCTTGCTATAGTAATATGGCAATGAAAATCGAGCAAAAACGGTAAACGCTGAAATGCCAATACCGTGCTAACTTAATAAATTACGAAAGGTTATTAAGTAGTGTAACGCATAGAAGTTGAATAAATATAATACTTCCACGAGTGTTCGACAACCAATTATTTGGTTGATGATGTATGCTGAACTACATAGAATTAGTAATATGTAGAAATATTAGATAAAAAGCTAATATGGTAACATTCTTGTAATCAGTGGGTCTAGGGTTCGAATCCCTAACAGCCCACCATAATGAACATTAAAATCTAGGAAACATCATCCTAGATTTTTTATTTTAAAGTTTTAATAACTCTTCCATAGGTTTTACTTGCTTTTTGTTATCTAGCTTTTTAAATTCATCAATTCTTCTACACCCTTATCGGCATCATTTCTATTGTCTTGATAAATTTGATTGGCTAAAGCTTTTTTGGATTGACCTTGATAAAAGGAAAAAGCAAAACGATTAATTAGTAAAAGAATACATAAAAGGATTCCTATATTTTTTTCATATTTTTAACCTTCTACTGCTAGGGTATGTTGGTGAATTTCTTCCTTTCTTTTTTTAAAAACGGAATAAATAACAAAGGCCATGACTGCTAATCCTACTAGAATATAACCATACATGCTTAATGAATCTATAGATATTGTAATACCACTTTCTTGTAAGCTATCCTGAATAATTGCATTGGTAACCAAAGAGATAACCACGTAGAAATTTCCTATAAAGAAAGATGCAATAGAAAAATTAAATAACCATCCATAATAATTTTTCTTTAATAAGCAAATTAGTACGATAAATACTAAAATAACACTAATGATTATTCCCTTAAATGTATCCCCAGTTAAAAAGCGATATCCATCAAGGACGATTTTAGTATCAGTGCTTAAATTATTTTTAATTTCTTCAATGTTTTCATTTACGACTTTGTTTAACTCTTCACTAGATACTAAATCTAAAATTTGTTGTTTATCACTTTCTGATAAGGTGATACCATATTCTTTTAAAATAGCTTCGTTTTCATCAATTAATGTTTTAACTTCTTTACTAATATCAATCGATAACTCATTTTTATCAGTCGTTAATACTTCCATTAATTGATCATAATACTTACTCATCATTTTTTTGATGCTAGCGTTATTTTCTAATTCTTTTTCTATTTTCTTAACTACCTCACTAGGAATAGCTTCATTTGTTGATTCTTCAACTACTTTTACCATGTTATTTTTTATCTCATTTTTAACTAATCCATCCGCAGTATCCATAAGTATTCCCTTAGTACTTAAGCTAATTCCAAGAATTCCCAACAAGAAAAACATTCCTAAACTAAATAAAAAGAGCACAAATTTTTTCATTTTTTTCACCTCTAACACTTATTTCTTTTCCTTAGTATAAAGCAAAATTTTTATTTTGCAAAGAAAAAAGCACTAAAATTTAGCACTTTACCCTTTATAGCCTTTTACTCCTTTACTACCTTTTAAACTAGAAAAGCCTTGTAAGATATTACTATCAAACGAATGTACTTTACCCATTCTCTTTTTATAATCTTTAATGGCAATATTGATAATATCATCTAACAATTCAGTATATGATTTTCCCTTAGGTTCCCATAGATAAAAGGCTAAACTTCCTGGAATAGAATTTACTTCGTTTATATAGACTTTGTTTTTTTTGCTATCGATTAAAAAATCAATTCGACACACGCCACTACTTCCTAGGGCACGGAAAGCGCGAATGGCAATGTCCTCTACTTCTTCAACTAAATCTTGTGTTAGTTCAGCAGGAATTTTTCTTGCGGTTTGTAACATTCCTTTTGATGGGACATTTAATTTACTTTTACTCTTACTATTTCCAATATATTTATCTTCATAAGTAAGAAAATCTTTTCTAGGAACAACTTCCTCAATGACACTTACTTCTTGATGTTCGTAATTTCCTAAGACACTGATGTTTACTTCTTTTAAATTTTCCACCATTTCTTCAACAACAACTCTACTATCATAGGTAATTGCTGTTTCAATGGCATCGATTAACTCTTCAATATTTTTTGCTGTTTGAATTCCCACACTACTACCTAATGTCGCAGGTTTTACAATCACAGGATATGTTAATTTTTCTATATTTTCCAAGACCATATCTTTATTTAATTTATAGTCAATATCATAAAACCATTTATATCTTGCTAATGGCAAATTTTCTTCTTTAAAGATTTCTTTCATGTAAATTTTATCTTGTCCAGTAACTGATGCATACACATTACTTCCAGTGTATGGTATACCAATGGAATGCAAATATCCTTGCAATACACCATCTTCTACATTAGTTCCATGTACAATTGGAAAAGCTAAATCAATTGTTTTTATTACTCTTGAGAAAAATCCTTTTGTTTTTAAAACAAATTCCCCTTTTCGATGATATAACACGACATTTTTCGCATATTTTTTAATCAAACTCATATCTTGAAATGTTTCAATATCTTTTAACATTTCTCCAGTGTACCACTCTCTATCTTTGGTAATGTAAATGGGGATAATTTCATATTTTTCAGTATCCATTTTATTCATCGCCTGAATGGCTGAAATAATACTTACCTCATGTTCTACACTTTCTCCCCCAAAAATCACTCCTACACGAATACGCATATTTATTCCTCCTACTCATTATACATATCTGGTAAATCATTCTCAAATAAGGCATAGACTAAATGGTCTTTACCTAAAGATTGCAAATAAGGAAAGGCTTTTCTAACATCATCATAAATAATAATGTTTTCTTGATTAAAGTTTTCTTTTTTTAACCCTTCTACAATTGGTACAGTTTTCTTTTGGCCAATTAAAATGACAATATCAGCTACACTTGCTATTTGTCTACCAAATTCAAAATTGTACTTTTTTTCTTTTTCGCCTAGTTCTATCATACCAGGAGTTACTACAATTTTCAAGCCTCCTTCCATCATTTGTAGGACTTCTAAAGCACTTTTAGCCCCTACGGGATTAGAGTTATATGCATCGTCTATCTGATAAAAATTTCCTAATTTTTTAAGTTCTAATCGATGTTCTACAGGTTCTACCATTTTTACAGCACGAATTAAATCTGGTATTGAAATATTAAATTCAATTCCCAAAGCTAAACTTGCTAAAATGTTATATACATTATGTTTTCCTAATAACTTAGTTGTAAACTCTCCTTCAAATTTACCTTTTACTACTAAATCAAAGGTTGTTCCTTTACTACTACATTTAATGTTTTTGGCTACTAGTGAAGCAGTAGTATCTTCTATTGCTATCCAAATGATTTTACACTTATTTTTTAAAGGATAATTTACTTGATAAGGATCATCTTTATTTAATACTCCCACACCATCTTCAGGTAAGGACTCAATCAACTCAAATTTCCCCTTTTGAATATTTTCTCGACTTCCAAAAGTTTCTAAATGCGCTGTGCCAATGGTTGTTAATATTCCATATTTTGGACTAACCAAGTCACATAAACCTTGAATTTCTCCTTTAACGTATGCCCCCATTTCTGCAATAAAGACTTCATCAAATTTACCTAAGTGATTGTTGATAGTAATCATTAACCCATAATAAGTATTTAAGTTTTTAGGTGTAGGACAAGTGTTATATTTAACCGCTAGGATATCATTTAAGATGTTTTTACTACTTGTTTTTCCATAACTTCCAGTAATACCGATGATTTTTAGTTGATTCATTTGGTTTAGCTTTGTCTTTGCCTTATGCTCATAATAATGATAAATTCCTCTTTCAATGGGATGATTAATTAAAAGAGCTAAATAGACAAAATAGAAGTTAAAACTAGTAAATATTGTAAAAATTAATACAGGAATATATTTTTCTTCTAGAAAGTAAAAGGAAATTAGAACGATTGTCCACAATAAAATACAAGTGGTAATTAATCTTTTAATCCTAGAAGTTACCACTAACGGCTTTTTGGTTTCTATTGATGCTTGTTCTAGCCAGTTGAAAATAGCACCAATGATATAAAAGCAAGATAGAAGAATTAAAACAATATGATTAAACCATCCACTTGGTATAATATGACATAATCCTAAAATGGCTACTACGATTCCTAATAAATCTAGGCGAAATACTTCTTTTAAATTATGAAATGTAAAGCGAAGGTAACGGTTATTTTCGTTATATAAGTTTTGTTGTAACATATGAAGTGATCGTTTGGTTTTGTAAAAATTGATTACTAGTAATGAGGCAAAAAGTAAGTAATAACTAAACATAAATTCAATCCTTTCTATAGGAATTCTTCTAGTATTTTAACTACGTATGGCAAGTTTTCTAAATACGCATAATGGGTACAATTTGGTAAAATAATTAACCCAGCATCAGGAAGAAGTTTTTCTAATTTTTTAGCATCATCAACAGGAGCGTCTTTATCTAGTTCTCCCCAAATGAGTAAAGTTGGTGCATCAATTTCCATGGCTTCTTTGGATAAGTCATAGTTTACCACATTAACTAAGGTATCACGCATAATGGTTGATGCATTTTTATAATCAGTTGATCCGAGGTGACTTTTCATTTTATCTCCTAAGGGAGCTAAAAATTTTACTTGGTACAATTTTTTATATAGTTTTTGCTTAAGGGATAATGGTTTTTCTTCTACTACGCAAGGTGAACCAAAGAGTACTAATTTCTTAACTGGATGATTAGCAGCGTACATTATAGCAACACGTCCACCGAAAGAATGCCCCATAATAATTGGACAATCTATTTTTAATTCGTGAAGGAAATTAGACAAAAGTAAAGCATAATCTTTGGTTGTCCACGGCGTCTTTGGTTCTTCCGTTTCTCCAAAACCAGGCAAATCTAAAATCGTGATTTTATAATTTTGTTGAAAGAAGTTTCCAAGTGGCTTCATCATTTCAATGTTTTGTCCCCATCCATGTAAAAGAACAATATCTTCTCCCTTACCATATTGTATGTAATTAACTTCAACATCTTTAATGCGTTTTTTCAAATTTATCACCGTCTACATTATATCAATTTTTTTTTTAAAAGTCTTTAGTTTCTATCAAATTTTATTATCGGGTCAATTTTCTATTTTTGCTTTTTCATCTTTGTATTGGTATCCTAGGGAATTAGCACTACTAATAACTGATTCTCCTAACTTTTTCTCAAAGTCGTATTTAGCCACTTTTGCCGTTTCCCCTCCTAATTTAGCAATTTTTTATTTTCATCTAATCCATATGGCTTATGCTTTTTGGCTAGTTCTCCTAAGTCAGTAAGGGCTACTTCAATCAAACATGTTATCTCTTAAAGATTCTTTTCTAAGACTTTTAAATTCTTTATACTCACTTGCTTTCATTCCTGACCATTCTTTATAAATTTCATTAGTTAGTATTCCATATTCATAATCTTTGGTAATGCCGCCTTCCTTCTCACTATCCCAAATACTTCTAATTTCTACTCCTTCAAATAAATTAGTAATCGTATCTAAGTTGCTATTCATCCTTAATTCCTCCTTAACAAATATTTTTGATGGATTTTTCCCACCACTTATATCCTTACAAAGGAATTTAATTATCTACATGAATTTAAGAAAAATAGATAAAAATTTTATTGACACTTTTAGACAAAAAAAGAAGTGCAACGACTTCTATTTTCCAACACTAATATATTGATAAAACTCCTCTTTGGTTTTGATATCATCTCCGTCAAAGGAAGAATTGATAAACCTTATCTTACCTTGTTCATCTTTAAGACTTTTCAACTGATTTTCTTTTAGTAAATATTCTACCCGCTTTGCAATTCCATTACTACCATCAATAATGGGAACATCAATAATTCTTTTTATTTTTCCTATAACAAAAGGATAATGTGTACACCCTAGAACTATACAATCTACTTTTCCTATCCAAGGTGTTAATAACTTTTTTAAATAAGAAGCTGTATCATCACAACCCGTTTCAATTAAATTTGCTAACCTAGGACAAGGTAAAAAGTGAATGCAATCACTTTTATCAATCGTAGATACAAAGCGCTGCAGCCTCTCACTTTTAATCGAAGCAGGTGTTGCCATTAACAAACAAGATTTCGTCTCATACACATCAATTGCCACCTTAACAGCGGGGTATGTTGCTACAAATAAAGTATCAGGATACATCTTTCTTAAATCATCAATCGCATTAAGACTTGCCGTATTACAAGCTACCACGATGAGTTTACAATTTCTTTTTAATAACTCATCCACACAAGACTTAGCACTTAAAACGATTTCCTCTATTGACTTCTCCCCATAAGGATGATTTTTAGAATCTGCGTAATAAATAAAATCCTCATTGGGAAGCAAATCTTTCACTTTTTTTAAAATGCTAAGTCCACCAATACCAGAATCAAAAATGCCAATGGGAAAATTCATATTTCAAAAAACCTCCTTAAAATAAACTTAACTGATTGGACTCAGGAAGTCCTTCTAAAATTTTCATCTCAATCATCTTATCTATTAACGTCTTAGACACATGTCCTCTTCTTTGCACATCCTCAACACTAATAAATGGTTGCTTTTCTCGTTCCTCAACTATCGATGTAGCAACGTTTATTCCAAGTCCATCAAGTGTTCTAAACGGTGGAATCAAGGTATTACTCTCTTCATCAATCAAGAAATTTTGACTATCACTTTTATTAATATCAATAGACCCAAAATGAATTCCTCGAGCTGTAGCTTCTAGTGCTACTTCTAAACATCCTAAAATACCTTCTTCTTTATTACTTTTTTCATACCCTTTGGCATTAATTTCATCCATTTTTTCTTTAATGGCATCATAGCCTTTCATCATCGTTTCAATATCAAAATCGGTAATACGAATAGAAAAGTAAGAAGCATAATATAAAATTGGCATATGAACTTTAAACCAGGCAATACGTAAGGCACTCATAACATAAGCACAAGCATGGGCTTTGGGGAACATATATTTTATCTTATGACAAGACTCAATATACCACTTTGGAATATTCTTCTCTTTCATTTTTTCTTCCCAAATTTTCCATCCCTCAGGATCTTTTGATGGCCTACCTTTTCTAACAAATTCCATCGTCTTAAACGCATCCTTTGGTGCTAGTCCATTATACATCAAATACACCATAATATCATCACGACATCCAATAACTTCTTTAAAAGGAACTATGTTGTTACGAATTAGCTCACTAGCATTTCCCGCCCAAACATCGGTTCCATGCGATAGTCCTGAAATTTTCACTAGTTCAGAAAACGTTTTAGGTTTTGTCTCTACCAACATTTGAATAACAAACTTCGTTCCTAATTCAGGTAGTCCTAAAGTTCCCGTTGGACACATGATTTCTTCAGGCGTTACTTTTAGTGCTTTAGTTGATGATAATAAACTCATTACCTCTTGATCATCAAATGGTAACGTTGTAACATCAATTCCTGATAGATCTTGTAACATACGTAAAATCGTCGGATCATCGTGTCCTAGTATATCAAGTTTTAAAACATCCTGATCAATAGCATGATAATCAAAGTGAGTGGTTCTCCATAGAGAATTGGCATCATCTGCTGGATATTGGAAAGGCGTAAAGTCATAGACATCCATATACCCTGGAATGACAACAATTCCCCCAGGGTGTTGTCCAGTCGTTCGTTTTACTCCAGTACACCCAATAGCAAGGCGCTCTATTTCAGCTGAACGCACTGTAGTAATTCCTTTATCTTCAAAATACCCCTTAACATAACCATATGCTGTTTTCTCAGCCACAGTTCCAATCGTTCCTGCCCGATAAACATTATCTTCTCCAAAAAGTACCTTAGTATATTCATGCGCTTTCCATTGATAATCACCCGAAAAATTTAAATCAATATCAGGAACTTTATCCATATCAAATCCTAAGAAAGTAGCAAACGGCATATCTTGTCCTTCCTTAGATAAAATTTCCCCACACTTAGGACACACTAAATTCGGTAAATCATAACCACTAGAATAATTTTTTCCTAACGGAGTTCCCTCTTCATCATCAAAAATCGAATGTTTACACTTTTTACACAAATAATGCGCTGGTAGTGGATTAACCTCAGTTATTCCCATCATCGTAGCAACAAAGCTAGAACCAACGGAACCTCGACTTCCAACCAAATATCCATCATCATTACTCTTTTTTACTAACTTTTGGGCAATTAAATAAATAACATCGAAACCACCTTTGATAATACCAGATAATTCTTGTTCAATTCGATCACTAATTAAAGAAGGTAGTGGATCTCCATACATTTCATGAGCCTTACCATAAACTAATTCTTTAACTGTTTTTGTAGCATTTTCAATCTTAGGTGAAAAAGGTATTCCCCCAGTTTCAATGATAACTTCAATAATCTCCACCATGTCAGCAATCTTATTTGGATTTTCCACAACAATTTTGTACGCTAGTTCACTATCTAAAAAGGAAAAATCGTCTAACATCTCATCGGTTGTTCGAAAATGATTACTAGGAATTTCGGTAATATTATTTCTTGCTAAAGGATGGCGCCCTCCACCTGGTACTTTTTGGTTGACAATAATTTCCCGATAAATTTTATCATCCTTTGTCAAATGATGTACATCCCCTGTTGCCACAATCAATTTTCCAGCATCTATTGTTACTCTAATAATTTTATTCAAATGTTCTTGAAGTTCCATCTTATTTCCAAAGTCACCTGTTTGTAACAAATGATGATAACAATCCATCGGTTGAACCTCAACATAATCGTAAAAGTTAATAATATTGATTAACTCCTGATCGCTTTTACTTTTTCCTTCTTTAAAGACTTCACTTTCATAACAACCACTGCCAATTAACAATCCTTCACGTAATTTGGCAATCTCACTACGCAAAATTCTTGGGGTTTTGTATAAATACTTGGTGTTTGCTAAACTGATAATTTTAAATAAGTTTTTTAATCCCACTTTATTTTTTACTAAAAGATTAACATGATGACTGCGTCCATATTTATGAATTTCTTCAGTAGATACTAATTTGTCAATATCCTTTATCGTCTCGATATTACGACTATCTAGTTTTTTCATCATTTTATGAAAAACTAGTGCTGTACCTTCTGCATCATAATCACCACGGTGGTGAGATGATTCGTCCCATGGTATATCATATCGTTTTACTAACGCCGATAAACTATGGCGACTATAGGTATTATCTAGAGTTTGGGATAATACTAAAGTATCAATAACCGTATTTTTAAATTCTCCTAAATTATATTTTTGATAAGCCATTTCAAGGAAAGACACATCAAACTTGGCGTTATGTGCGACCATTGGTAAATCCCCAAACCACTCAATAAAACGTTTTATGGCATTTTCTTCATTATCTTTACCTTCTAGCATTTCATCAGTAATAGAAGTTACTTCAGTGATTTTTTTCGGTAGTTTTCTTCCTGGATTAATAAGTTCATCATAACGATCAATAATTTCTCCTTGATGAATTTTAACAGCACCAATTTCAATGATAGAGTCTCCACCACCGGCGTTAAATCCTGTTGTTTCAAAGTCGAATACGACATAAGTATTATCAAGTAGAGGTACATCCGCTGGACGAGTCACAATATTGACCTCATCATCAATCATGACTAACTCTGTTCCATAAATCACTTTAAAAGGTTTTTCACCTTCTTTTAAGGATTTATTGATATCACAAACCATATGATAAGCATCAGGATAGGCTTGTGCTCCGTTATGATCGGTTATTGCAATTGCAGAGTGCCCCCAAGATCTTGCTTGTTTGATTAATTTTTTAACATCAACTACCCCGTCCATTTGACTCATCATGGTATGTGCATGTAACTCTACTCGCTTTGTTGGTGCTTCATCTTTTATGACATCACTTTCCATTTCTACTTCGTTGATATCTCTTGCATTTAATACAATTTCCTTAGAAAATACATCATTTTTCGTGTATCCTCTAATTTTAAACCAATTACCTGGCTTTAATTTCTTTTGTAAGCGTTCATAATCTTCATTATCACGAACAAATACTTTACAGTAAATACTATCGGTGTAATCAGTTAATTTTAAGGTAATAATTTTAAAATCAGATTTACTAGATTCAAAATATTCAACCCCAAAGACAAATGCTGTTACTACAATATTATTATCTTCTCCAATAATATTTTTTATCTCAATGGCATCTTCTAAAATTCCTCGACCTAAAATGGCATCAGGATCATTTTCTTGTTTTTTCCGATAATATTTAGGTTTATCTTTCTTCTCATCTATTATCTTTTCTTCTTTTTTTTGTTCTATTTCTTTTTTCTTAAAGTTTTCAAGGTGAAGTACTAAGTCTTGTTGAATTTTTTCTAGTAGGTTCTCTTGACCTTTCGCGTTTACTGTGATTTCAAGGGAGTCTTTTAATCCAAATTGACTATATAAATGACTTAATTTAGAGTGAATTGATGCAAATTGACGTTCTTCAGCTTGATTAGATACTTCAATTACCAAATGTTCATCTTTTAATTTTAGATAATCACTAAAGTTTAAGGCAAAAGGAAAATCGTTACTTAAACTAGTAAGGAAAAAAGGATAATAGGTAAGCATTTGTTCTAAATTTACTTCCTCAACTTGAAAAAACACTTCAATTTCCTTAACCCCTTGAATACGATTTTCTTCTTTTTTTAAAAATTTTTCAACAATATTTAATGGCAAAGATTTTGGTATATCAATTAAAATAGTAAACTTTTTTTGTTCTTCGTTTACTATTACTTTATTTAATTTAGCCGATAAAAAAGATGCGTTTTCTTCTTCGGTTAAATGAAAAGCATCCAATATTACTTTTAAATTTTGTTCCATAGAAATCCCCCCCTACTACATTATATTACTTCGATTTCTTCTGTTTGCTCGATGATTTTACATTTGCTAATACAAAAATCGATAAATTTACGTAAATCGTATTTGCTAAAATCTTGAACTGGCTCATACAAATCTATATCAAAAACAATTTTATCACGCATCATGCAATTTAGCATATCTTCTTTTTTTGTTCCTAAATACATTAACCAATACGGATAAAGTGATTGTTTAATTTGTTTAACAACAGGTGCTCCTACTTGATATTGACTATTATCACTAAGTCTTGTGTACATTTCATTTTGAATAGCAAGTTCTAATACAGCATCAACAATATCGTTATAAGTTTTAGCGTAATTTAATTCATTTTTTAAGGCGTAATGAATCATTTCCATCACGGTTTTTAACGGTTGAGATACATCAATTCTTCTTCCGATAACTAGTGTTTTGGCATCTTTTCCTTCTTGATATAGCGTAGTATCAAAAAGTGGATGAACAATTAAAACATTGTATTCGTAAGATGAATTAAATCTTAAAATACTTTTTAACTCTTCTAGAATTTTCTTTTTAGTATCATCCCATACTTTCATTAATAAAAGACGATGATCCTCAGTTCCTTTTTTTAATGACTCATAAATTGGACTTCTAAAGACATACTCGTATAAAGTATTATCGTTTGGAATATAGTTTTTTTGTTCTTTTATAATTTCCAAATGATCTTCTTGCATGTCCTTATACTGCCTTTGATAAGTTGACCAAATTCTTTTTTTCATATTGGCCACCCATTCTGTGATGGATGGTTGAAACAGTAAATTCCAAGCAAGCATGTAATCATTTACAAAAAAGTTAAATTTCATAAAATCTCCACCTTACCGTCTTTCTTAATATTACTATAACATAGTTATTTATATTTTTAAACAGTTGATAAGAAAATATGATAAAATATTTAAAAAATAACGTCAAGTTTTAATGATGAAGGAAAAAAGTGTAAAAAGAGTTAACTTTTGAAAAGAAAACGACTAAAGGTTAATCGTTTGTTTAGTTTATTTATTAATTTTTACGACTGCTCGAGCTCCACGAGACGTACTAGTGACATTATAATCGCCAATATGTCCAGTATAATATACACGCCATGCCCAACTACTTTTAATAACACTTGCTGTACTTAACCAGTAGGCATATCCTCCATTTCTATCACTCACTGTTCCACCGTAACTAGCAGAATCCAATAAGTAATTATACATCCACACAGGACACGATTGTTCTGTTCCTACGCACCCAAAGAAAAATGCTTCTTGTACTGTCATCATTCGTGCTTTAGCAGTTCTCGACTTTAAAGTATAAGGATTCGTTATACATGAAACAACAGTATTTTTATTATCGAGGTATCTACATCCAGTATAGGCATTATCTTTAAATATGGTTGTTCCAAGGGTATATGTCTGGTCTAATACATTGGTCCAACTGCTTGTCGCATTTTCTAAATTAGGTAAAACAGTAAGAGGACCTTGTGAATTATCAGCATTAGCATTCCACAAAATATTATATACTGTATTTTCTCTTTGTTGTAGTGTTAAGGTGTCTCCATTATCAAACATTACATGGAAGTATTTTTCTAAAGTGTCATTCACTTGATATTTGATGATTGTTCCTGTTTCATAAA
>CAOKBR010000026.1 GCA_948466735.1 uncultured Mycoplasmatota bacterium
ACATATGTATCATAATCTGCTTTTAATAAAGTATGTGAACACATCGTTTTTCTTCTTATTTGCTCTAAATGTAAAATCATATTAGCTGTATTTGCTAGCAATGTCTCATCATGAGAAATATAAATCACAATTTTTTCTGTGTTTTTAATAAAATTTTCTAACCATTCTAGTGTATCGATATCTAAATCGTTACTTGGCTCATCTAATAATAAAATATCACATTCATCTAGTAGCAACTTTAAAATACCAACTTTTACCTTTTCTCCACCAGATAAAGTAGAAATTTCTTGTTCTAAAACAGCATCTTTTAACTCTAGTACATCTAAAAATGAGTAAAAATCACCAATTTTATCGTAGTAATCTTGTTTTTCTTGAAATAAATAAGAAGAAACTTTACTTTTTAAACTTTCACCATCCATCACTTGAGGTAAATATCCTACTCTTTTTTCATGAGTATTTACTACTCCTTCAACTTTTACATAATCACAAATTCTAACCAATGCCTTTAATAATGTTGACTTTCCATTACCTTCTTCACCAATAATGGCTAACTTATCCCCCTTATTTAATACGATAGATAAATCTTTTACTAAATATCTATCCTCTATTTTTATTGTTAAATTTTTTATTTCAAACATATTATGCCTCCTTTTTTGGCATAATCAAAGTTTATGCCTAACTTATCTTGTTAACATTCTCATTTTCTCACCTCCATTTATTTATTATTTTCTTTTTTTCTATACAAACACTATACCACGATTTCCTAAAAAGAAAAAGAAATATAAATTCCACACCCTTTTTTAATCACCATCTTTTCCTGTTTTCCCCAAAGTTCTTAACGTAAAAATAGCTAGAGCTTGTAAACCCTAACCATTTAACAACTTATTTAGTCTTTCTTTAAGATACGTTTTTTCTAAAAATCAACTAGCCTTGATTAGCTTTCCAAGTTGTTACCACATTACAGTTACCACTACTTGGAGCAGGATTTGGCATTTGCATTTTTACAATCAAAGGAATTTTAAAGGCTCTACCAAATGCTAAGCAAGTACCTGATTGCAAACTTTTTTGTTTTTCCACAATTTCTTCACTAATATTAGGTACCATTTTCTTAATGTACTCTACATCCGTTGGATGGTTCATCTTAAAAATCAAGAAATTAGAACATTGTGATATAACTGTATCAGATAATTCCACAGGTCGTTGTGAAATAAGTCCTAAAATTAGTCCATACTTACGACCCTCTTTAGCCACTCGGTCAAAGATATTATAACCAATTAAATATTGATCTCTATCATTTTGAATATAACGATGTGCTTCTTCTACTAAAATATGAAATGGAATTGATGCTCGATTTTTTAAGCCTTTAGTAAATTCAAATAAAAGTCTCGTATAAATTTTAGTAATTGTCTTAGCAAAATCATCATCCACATCATCTAAATTAATATTTACAATTTGATACTTTTGTCCTTGATTGATTAGTAAGGAACTAATATACTGGTCTAAATCAATATAATTATCGACTTGGAAATACTTAGCATACGATCCTGTAATTAGTGAATGTAAACGAACGCGAATGGTTACGGCATCTCCATAAGTGTTTTCATTTCGAAGCCATCCTTCAGAAATCAAAGTAAAGTTTAAGGCTTTTTCTAAATCTGGCAAGGTATAAAATGATTTCCCTTTTGGTTCATAGTCATCAAATTTATCATCAATAAACTTAGATAGATATTCTGTCATCAATACACTTTCTGTAAATTGGCCATTAGAATCAATTAGGAAACACTCTCTAAACTTACGAACATATCCAATACCTTGAATTGGCGCTTCTAAGTTAAACTCATTTGTAGAACAACTTGCTAAGATAGAGAAAATCTCATTTCTTTTATTGGGTGCTGTTTGATTAGTATAGAGAATCGTCATAATCGCTTTAGCAATCAAATGGTTTTTGTATTGATCACTCTCAGCTCCTGTTTCAGCAAAAACATGAGCAAGTTTTAACATACGTTCAATAATTGGTAATTGTGAGTGTTCTGTTGCAGATAGTAAAAGGGCTAAGTCATTCACATTTAATAACCAAATCGGTAAACGTAGAGGATCTCCAATTTTATCCACTTCATTGGTTGTATAAAATTTATAATGATAATTAGGATTAATTTGATTCAACTCTTTCAAGGCATTATAATATTCACCAGAAGAGTCAAAAATCAACATATTTGCACGATACGGAAACAATCTCATATCAGAAAACATATTTTGAATGATTCTAGCAATTCCACAAGATTTACCACTACCACTATTACCAAAGATAGCAAAATGATTGCTAAAGAAGTCATTAACATCTAAGTACACTGGATGATCATTATAAAATGGACTAACACCAAGTAACATGTTTCCTTCTCCATCACTTCCAACGATAGTGGGAATTTCATCTTGACTAATTACTCTAATACTTGCATCTAGTGAAGGTTTACGAATAACCCCGCCAAATAAAATGCCGTTGATAAACTCTCCAAGAAAACGCACCTTTACAATTCCTTCATTTAAATCATCTACTTCACCTAAGATTTTTTTATCCTTATCTTCAAAAATAACATGTAAATTCATTAAATTTATAGTTAATGGTACATCCTTTTTTAATGATACATGAGCTACTTGATCACTAATATATACAATTCTATCAAACATAATTTCTTCTCCCTTTTTACCAAATATTCATTATTTTCTCTTGTGTCTTTTCATCAACTAACCCCAAAATTTGTTCACGCTTTTTTCTTAGTCCAAGTTTTTCTTCATAGTTTTCTAACTTTTTTTCAATCAATTTTAACTGACTATACACACCATTTCGACTAATTTGATACCTTTCAGCCATCTCACTTAAGGATAAATTATCAAAATAATAGTCTTCAAAGTATTCTTGTTGCTTACTAGTTAACAATTCTTTATACAAATCGTATAATTCATTAAGATAAAATACTTTTTCCATTGATATCCCCTATTAAATTCCATATTCCAATGATTAACATAATTATCCCACAAGTAATATATAATATATTCACCTTCGGACGTTTGAAATATTTCTCATTATTAAAAGCCATAAAGAACATGCAAAGTGCAAAACTAAGTTGAAATAAAGATAAAAACTTTTTTTCGGTAATATAAAATAGGTAAAATACAATCACAAAAATACTAGTGAGCACTTGACCTAAAATAGCAATACTATACTGCCTTGGAATTTTTACCTTTTTGGGTATTCTTCGATTAAACTCTTTTTCTTCCATTACATCAAATCCTTAAACAATCCATAAATATATTTTTCAATATCAAATACTTGGATATCTTCTTTTCCTTCCCCTAGTCCAATGTATTTAACAGGTAGTTTTACTTCTTCTTTTATGGCAAGAACGATTCCACCTTTAGCAGTTCCATCTAGTTTTGTTAAAACAATTCCCGTAATATTGGTAATTTCTTTAAAACTTTTCGCTTGAGAAATACCGTTTTGTCCTGTTGTTGCATCAATTACTAATAACGTCTCATGTGGTGCACCATCAATGATTCCTCCAATAACTCGATTAACTTTCTCTAACTCTTTCATTAGATTCACTTTATTTTGAAGTCTTCCTGCAGTATCAATAAGTACAACATCATAATTTTCATTCCTAGCTTTCGTTAGTCCATCAAAAATTACACTAGAAGGGTCTTGATTTTCAATTCCCATAGAAACATCAACATCAATCTTTTTTCCCCATTCTTCTAATTGTTCAATAGCACCAGCTCTAAAAGTATCTCCTGCAACTAGTAACACTTTTTTCCCTTGCTCTTTTAACTGGTATGCAATTTTACCAATGGTAGTAGTTTTCCCCACACCATTAACCCCAACAAATAATAGCACAGTAGGTCCTGTAGAAGCATACTGTATTTTATCCACTAATACATCATCATTAACGTAGATAATAAATAACTCATCCACAATAATTTCTTTTAACTCATTCACATCTGTTATTTTCTCACTTGCTACGCGTGAACGAAGTCTATCCATAAAATTCATCACGGTGTTAACTCCAATATCAGCCATAATTAAGATTTCTTCCAACTCATCAAAGTACTCTTCAGTAATCGCATGATACTTATTGGTTAAATTAACAAGCTTAGAGACAAAACTCTCTCTTGTTTTGGTTAGTCCCTTTTCATAAATTTTAACAGACTTTTTCTCTTTCACGATAGGAGCTACTTCACTAGTATCTTCATTTACTACTTCATCTTTTTTTTCTTGTTCTTTAATATCATCAATGTTTTTTTCTAAATTCTCTTGACTTTCTTGTTTAAACATTGATTTTATCTTGCTAAATAATCCCATTGTCATCACCAATATCATTGTATCAAATTTCCAATCAATTGTCCTTAATTTTATAATAAAAATTTCTAATTTGTAAAATTTACTACTTATGTTCTATAAAATATTTAATAATTAATTTCTTTTTGCTTTGCATAATTAGGCTGCATTAAAATCCATAAAAGAAGCATTAATCAAAGGTAAAATCACCCAACCACTAAAAGGAATAGCAGAATAATATATTAATATCGAATTAAGTAGTATTGATAAAATTAAAAGAGAAAGTAACATTTTCTTATAAGAAATATCCCGTCTATTTTCTAATGGTCTTCTAACTTCTAGTGAAATAGCTAAAAATTATAAAGAATAAACATAACATATTGTAGGTCAAATATAAAACTTATCCCCACTCTTTTTAAAAAGTATCCTGCTAACATCACTATCATTTAACGGAAAAAATAGTAGAAAACCTTCATTTTTTTAATTCTCCTAACTTATCACTAACCCATTATATTATAATGTTTCTATAAATTATAGTAATACCTTGTGTAAATCAATCGCAAAAAAGGAATGGACAAAAGATAAATTTTATAGTATAATCTTAAGAAGTTAGTTCTTTATGTGTACTGATATATAAAAAAGAAAGGAGTTATTATGAGTAATAGTGAACCAATTGAAACAAAAATTATTGTTTTAGGAGGTTTAGGAGAAGTCGGAAAAAACATGTATTGTGTAATGCATGGAGATGAAATTGTCATTATTGATGCGGGGGTTAGTTTTCCAGAAGGAGAACTATTGGGAATTGATTATGTTTTACCAGATTATACTTTTTTAAAGCAAAATCAATCAAAAATCAAAGCGTTAATTATTACGCATGGTCATGAAGATCATATTGGAGGAATTCCCTTTTTATTGCAAACTGTAGAAATTCCTGCGATTTACGCACCTAATCAAGCAAAAGAATTAGTTGCCTTAAAGTTAGAAGACAAAAATATCCGTTATGACAATTTATTTGTGTATACCGATGAGACTAAACTAAAATTTAAAAATATCGAGGTAGAATTTTTTAGAACTACCCACTCTATTCCTGATTCACATGGAATAGCAGTAACAACACCAAATGGAACCGTGGTAACTACAGGAGACTTTAAGTTTGACTTAACTCCCATTGGACCAATGGCTGACTTACATAAGATGGCGGAAATTGGAAAACGTGGAGTTGACTTATTAATTAGTGATAGTACCAATGCTTTAAATGAGGGAATGTCTATTAGTGAATCTAAAGTAGATGATGCCTTATCTTCTATTTTTGATCAATATCAAAGACAAAGAATCATTATTGCTACTTTTGCCTCTAACATTTACCGATTAAAGCATATTGTAGAAACTTGTTTTAAACACAATAGAAAAATTTGTATCTTTGGTAGAAGTATGGAAAATAATATTAATATTTCTATTAAAGGTGGATACATTAATCATAAAGAAATATTTTGTACACCAGAAGAAGCTAACCAAATGAAACCAGGAGAAGTTACCATATTATGTACAGGTTCTCAAGGGGAACCACTAGCAGCCTTATCAAGAATTGCAGAAGGAAACCATAAGCAAATTAAGTTAAGACCAGATGATATTGTTATTTTCTCATCAAGTGCTATCCCAGGAAATGCATTAAGTATATCAAAAACCATTAATAAGTTGTATTTAAAAGGAGTTAAGGTGTTTACCAATACATCCTTTAGTGAACTTCATACATCAGGTCATGCTAATATTGAAGAGTTGAAGCTGATGATTCGTTTGATTATGCCTAAGTATTTAATGCCGTTTCATGGAGATTATCGAATGCTTCAAAATCATGCGAATGTTGGAATCGACTGTGGAATTCCTAAGGAAAACACGTTCGTATTACAAAATGGGGATATTTTATCGATGTTAAACGGAAAGATATGGAAAGACTCTAGTATTCCAGCACCTGATGTTTATGTGGATGGTAATCGAATTGGAGAAATCGGTGGTACAGTTTTACGAGATAGAAAAATTATGGCAAGTGATGGTATTTTAGTCGTTATTGCCAATATTGATATGAAGAAGCGTAGTTTATTGATTCGGCCAAATATTACAACAAGAGGATTCATTTTAATTAATGAAAACGAAGAGTTGATTAGAAAAATTGAAGGTATGGCATCAAGTGCAATTATAGAAAAATTAAAAGAACCTAATACCAACTTCTCAGATATCAAAAATGCAATTACAACTTCGCTTATTCCCATGGTTTATGAATTAACTGGAAGACGTCCGATTATTTTACCCGTTATTTTAGACATTAAAAAAGAAAGTACAGCCCTAGCAACGAATAGCTAGAGCTTTTTTCATATGATAAATTATAAATATTATTCTCTTTTCTTTTTGCATTCATTCCCATTTTAGAGCAATAAAAAGAATGGGAATTTCTTCTCATCCTTATAAGTTAAGGTTTTTATTCTAAGATACCTTTATTAATTGGGCTAGGTGAAAAACAACAAAATGGATTTACCACTTCTATCAATATTCCACCTTCCTTTTTTATTTTGCTTCTTCTTGCGCTCTTGTTTCACGAATAACTGTAACTTTAATCGTTCCAGGATATTGCATCGTTGATTCAATCTTATCTTTTACTTCTCTAGCTATTTTATGACTCATTAGATCATCAATTTTCTCTGGATTTACAATGACACGAAGTTCTCTACCTGCTTGAACGGCAAAGGTTTTATCTACTCCATCAATGTCATTGGCAACTTTCTCAAGTTGCTCTAATCGTTTGATATAATTTTCTAAAGAATCATTTCTAGCTCCTGGACGAGATGCACTTAAAGTATCGGCTACATTTACTAATACCGCAATAATCGAATCTGGTTCTACATCTCCATGATGAGATGCTATCGCATTTAACACAATAGGTGACTCATTATACTTTCTTGCAATATTAAGCCCAATTTCCACATGGCTTCCTTCCATCTCATGATCAATTGACTTTCCAATATCATGTAATAGTCCAGCTCGTTTGGCAATGGCTACATTTTCTTTAAGTTCTGCTGCTAAAAGACCTGTTAAATGAGCCACTTCCATTGAGTGACGCAAAGCATTTTGCCCATAACTTGTTCTAAAATGTAGTTTTCCAATTAACTCGACTAACTCAGGATCCATCTTTGTAATTCCAAGTTCAAATAACGCATCGTTTCCCAGTTCAATAATCTTTTCTCTAGTATCTTTACTTACCTTATCATATAACTCTTCAATTCTAGTTGGATGAATTCTTCCATCCTTAATTAATGTTTGTAAAGTAATTTGCGCAATTTCCCTACGCAAAGGATCAAAACTAGATAATACCACTGCTTCAGGTGTATCATCAATAATTAAATCCACCCCAGTAATTGCTTCGATCGTTCGAATATTCCTACCCTCGCGACCAATGATTCGCCCCTTCATTTCCTCATTAGGAAGTTCCACAACAGTCACCGTTTGCTCATTAGCAACATCAGCTGCATACTTTTGCATACTATTCACGATTAAATCTTTAGCTTTCTTATCTGCTTCTAATCGAGCTTCATTTTCTCGTTCTTTCATATACGCGGTTAACTCTTTTGTCATCGAAGCTTGTACTTTATTCATCACTAAGTTTCTTGCTTCTTCCCTACTTAAGCCGGAAGTTTGTTGCAAAAGTTCCATTTGTTCTTCTTTTAACTCTTCCACTTTACTATATTCATTTTGCAGTTCTTTTTGGCGTTCACTCAATTTTTCTTCGCGCTCATCTAAAACACTTTCCCTCTTTTGGTAAAGTTCATCACGTTTATCCATGTTTTTTTCACGTTGCATTAAGCGTTCTTCTGACTCTTTCAATTCTGCCTTTTTCTCTTTTACCTCTTTTTCGAAATCAACTTTTAATTGATGAGCCTCTTCTTTTGCCTCTAATAAATAGTCGCGTTTTGCTTGTTCTGCATTCTTTTTTCCTTCATTCATTAACTCCACAATTTTTCGTGAAGCATTGTTAACACGAATAAGATTAATCAAGAATGTTCCTAAGATTCCGACTAATAACCCAATAAAAAGTAGTAAAATGGAGTATAAAAATTCATGCATCGTATTATTCTCCATTCTAGATTAATTTGAACATAAGCCATCATAATCTATTTCTATTTTAAATTTCTTTGTCCAATGTGTCAAGGGAAAGTATTGTTCTTTTTCGTTAATCATCGAGAAAATAAGGGGAAAAAATTGTTAAAGATTTCTCCTTAACAAAGGAAATATTAAAAGTTTTCTATTTTTATAATTTGTGATGTAGTTTTAATAGTTCAATTAACATCTTATCACGGTATTCTCTTAATGATTCATTATTATTTCCAATTTCCTGTGGGCGGTTTTTAATTTCTTCGTTTACCCCTTCTTGCGCAATTTTTGCAAATTCCATGGGAATACTTTTAAAATCAGCCATATCTTGTAACCATAAATCAATAGATGGATGTAAGTGTTGTAGTAATCCAGCTATGCCATGTTCTCCTCCACCTAATTGAAAGACTAATGATGGCCCCATGATTCCCCAACGTAACCCTGGACCATAGGTTACAGCTTTATCTGCATCTTCTATTGTACAAACGCCACGCATAATGAGATCACATACTTCACGATATAAGGCCATTTGAATACGATTACAAATAAATCCAAGGGCTTCTTTTTGTAAAACAACTGGTTCTTTTCCAATTAATGTGTAAAATTCTTTTGCAGTCTTTACTACTTCATCCGTAGTTTTTTCTCCTTTTGTAATTTCTACTAAAGGAATTAAATGTGGCGGATTATAAGGATGTCCTCCGATAAAACGTTCAGGATACATCGCATCTTTTGCAATTTCTGTAATTAATAATCCTGATGTTGAACTTGCAATAATTGTATCATTTGATGTGTATTTTTCAATTTCTTTAATTAGATTTCTTTTGATTTCATAATCTTCTGGGACAGCTTCGACAATAAATTGGGCATCCTTTACTGCTTCTTCTATAGATAAAGTGTAATGAATTCTTGATAAAATTTCATCCTTTTCTAAGCTTGTTACCACTTGATTTAAAATTAGAGAATTTAAACTTTCTTCTACTCTATCTTTTGCTAAATTCAAAGCTTCACTACTAATATCATAAATACTAACCGTTAACTTTTTTAATGCAAAATATAATGCCCAGCTATAACCAATAACTCCTGCTCCTACACAAGATACATTTTGTATTTCTTTTGCTTCCATACATTCTCCTTTTTTATCTTATATCTATTATTATATCAAAGAATTAATGAAATACTCATTTTTTTCTTGTTTCATATTTTTCTATTCCTATTTATATTATTGTATACAAAAAGGTTAACTATGATAAATTAAAAAAAGACACATTACTACTTAAATTTGTTTGTAATGTGTCAGTTAACCCAATTATTTTCGTTTCCAAATAACTTTTTTTGTAAATACAGGATTTATTTGTTCTTGTTTTGTCTTCGTTGATTCATTAATGTTTGTCTTTCACGTTCCAAATAAGCTAACTTTTCTTCTACTGTCATTTCAGCATAACTTTTTTTAGTACTTGCTGGTTCTATATTTTCCGTATAGGTTCTAGTTTCAACTTTAGGTGAGTTCTCATTTTCAACACTAGATTCTTCAGTAGGTATATATATTTTACCTTTTTCTAATAAATTAGCCTCTAAACGTTGATGTGCTTCATCAATATCTATAGAAAGTAATTCGATTGTCATTAAAATATTATAAACTGGAATAAGAGATTTAATTATTTGTGGTAACCAACTTACAATATTTTCTGAAATAGATTCTTCATCATCTACAAACTTATATCCTTTTCTTCTTAATCTATCTACACCGATTTTACCAACTATAATTGGTGTAATCCAACTTATAATAGTTGTTACTAAATAAATATCCAATAACATAATTAAAGGCATTTGTCAAATTTCAAAGGTTAGCAAACTATCAAAAGAGTACTTATCTTTCTATTTTTACTATTATCTAAACAACTAGTATTTCTAATAAAAAATATAGTTCCTAGCTATAGCCAATACCTTCTGTTCCTATACAAGAGACGTTTTTTATTTATGATAATACTTTTTTAATTATTTTCTTTCGTTTCACTAAAGAAAAGTTCAATTACATCCAAATCAGAATAAGGAATTTTCTTATCTTTTATCGCCATATAATTATCCCTTCCTTTTCCAAGTATTGCAACAATATCATTTTCTTTTGCAATCGATAAAGCATAAAAAATAGCATCTTTTCTATTAACAATAATGACATAATTCATCTTACAACTTTCCTTAATCAAATCTCTAATAATGTCAAACACATCTTCTTCCCTTGGATCATCCATAGTAAATACCACTATATCAGCGTGTTCTAATACAACATTTCCCATTTTAGGCCGTTTTTCTTTTTCCCTACCACCGGCGGAACCAACGACTACAATTAATTGATGATGCTCTTTTCTTTTTAATGTGGTTAAAACTTGTAGTAGAGCATTTTCTGTATGTGCATAATCCAAAAAAATTTGATAAGGTTGTCCATAATCTAAAAATTCTCCACGCCCATCAATATGATTAATCAAGGAAACTTCCTGAATCATTTTTTCTAAAGGTAGTCCTAGAAGGGTGCACGCTAATAAGCTCGCAGTAACATTATAAATATTATATAATCCGATTAAAGGCGTCTTCACTAAATAATCTTTTCCTAAATAAGTAATCATGAACTCCCCGTTATCCTTAATATCATGAAAATAAAAATCGCATTCCACAGTTTGTCCATAGGTGAACACTTGTCCATGACAGTGGGGAATAATCTCTTTGGCATGCTTATCATCTAAATTAATGATCGAGTAACCATCTTCCTTAATATGTTCAAATAACTTGGCCTTAGATAAAATATAATCTTTCATATCTTCATGCACATCTAAATGATCCTCAGTAATATTGGTTAATATTCCAATATAAAAAGATAAATTTCCTATTCGATTATACTTTAGAGCCTCACTAGATACTTCCATAGTCACATATTGATGATTGGTCTTTTTCATTTTTTCCAGTGATCGATATAACTCATCAATTAAAGGTGTCGTATTTTCTAGTTGTTCCTTTTCTCCATTAGATAGATAAAAACCATTTGTCCCAAGGTAAGCAGTTTGATAAAAACAATTTATCAAATGATAAATCAAAGTAGAAGTTGTAGTCTTTCCATCGGTTCCTGTTACTCCGATTAAAGATAAATTGGAAACATCATAAAATTTTTCACAAAGTTCTATTAAAGCTTGATTGGTATTATCTACCTTTATACTAGGTACACAGCTAGATAATTCTTTATCCACAACAATTGCACTTGCTCCTTTCTTTATTGCGGATTCAATGAACTCGTGATGATCACAATTTTTTCCGTGAATGCACACGAAAAGGTCTCCATGCTCTACTTTTCTAGAATCAATTTTGATATTTTTAATCTCAATTGGTAAATGACTTGTAGTAAATTCATTTAATTTCTTCATACTATAATTTATGGGATAAAGCCTAAAAGGGTGATAAAAAGAAAATATAGTGAATTGATGATAATTTCTTTAGTTTTAATTCCTATTAACATAAAAGAAAGGGCTTTCTTACTCTTCCTTTTTCTTTTTTTCTTCTTTCTTATTTGACTTTTTATCATCAATGACAATATCATAAAATTCACGAATTCGATCATCGATTTCTTGCTTTAATTCTAGGTGTTCTTTTAACAATAATTTAACATTTTCTTTTCCTTGACCAAGTTTTTCACCCTTATAAGAAAACCATGCACCACTTTTTTCGATAATATTACATTCACAACCAAGGTCAATTAACTCACCGACGTGACTGATACCCTCACCATACATAATATCTACCGTTGCTGTTTTAAATGGAGGTGCCACTTTATTTTTTACAATCTTAATATTTGTTTTATTTCCAATGACACTATCCCCTAGCTTAATTGCTTCACTACGACGAATATCCAAACGAACTGAAGCATAGAACTTTAATGCTCTACCACCGGGAGTAGTCTCAGGATTACCAAACATTACCCCAACTTTTTCTCTTAATTGATTAATAAAAATAGCAATCGTATTTGTCTTATTGATAACACCAGATAACTTTCTTAATGCTTGACTCATTAATCGAGCTTGTAAGCCCACATGTGAATCTCCCATTTCACCATCAATTTCAGCCTGAGGAACTAAAGCTGCTACACTATCGATGACGACAATACTAACAGCTTCACTACGTACCAAGGCTTCACAAATTTCTAAAGCTTGTTCCCCAGTATCTGGTTGAGCTAAAAGTAACTCATCAATATTTACCCCAAGGGCTTTCGCATAAACTGGATCTAAGGCATGCTCTGCGTCAATAAAAGCAGCTCTACCGCCTAATTTTTGTACCTCTGCAATTGCATGAAGTGCAATCGTTGTCTTACCACTAGATTCTGGACCATAAATTTCAATAATTCTACCGCGCGGAAAACCTCCTACACCAAGGGCAATATCCAAGGATAGAGAGCCAGTTGAACAAACATCAATTTTCATGTGTTTACTCTCTCCTAGCTTCATAATAGAACCTTTACCAAATTGTTTTTCAATACTTTCTAAAGCTTGTTCTAAGGCTTTATCTTTGTCTGTTGTCTTTAACATAAATCCTCCTATATCGGTAATTTCATTCTACACTAGTTCAGTTAAAAAAGCAAACTTCTTAACAGCTATTTGTCTAACCAATTACGTCTTCGCTTGCATACTATCATAGTTCAATTCAATATGCAAATCCAACTTTTGGCAAATTGCCTATCAAATTCCTTTTAAAAACGTGAAATTCCTTTAGGTAAAAACTCCTTTTAACACAAAAAAAGCATAGTAATTCACTTAATCTACACTTTTTAATAAATTTTTATTTAAATGATAATATTCTATTCCTGAAAAAATAGCCATAATAGAGGCAAAGTATAAAAGGAAGTCTGCTACTTGAATATTTAATAATTCATAAGGCAAATTATAAAATAAAGTAAAAATAATTCCTAGCATCATGCTTGCTGTTTTTAATTTTCCTGATGTAATAGCAGCAACCACTTTTCCTTTTCTTCCTGCTTCCATTTTAATCGCATCCACAACAATATCACGCAATACTACAACAACTGGAATAAACACTGAAATTAAGCCGTCACTTGCCAAAATAATTAAAATAGAGTCCACTAATATTTTATCGGCAATCGAATCAAGAATTTTCCCAGTATCTGTTACCACATTTTTTTTCCTTGCAATTGCTCCATCTAAAAAGTCCGTAATACAAGCAATAATAAAGATAACCCCAGCAATTAAATACTTACTATCTAAATAGACACCGTTCACTAAATATTTGGGAAAGTTAATTCCCGTTGCATAAAATGGAAAACACAAAATAGCAATAATAACGATAGATAAAATAATTCTTACCCAAGTAATCTTAGTAGGTGTATTCAACACTTATCGCCTCCTTCGATTGTAATTCTGTATCGATAACTCTATCATTTGTGCTTCTTCTTAACAATAAATATAAGATAAAGACAACAATAAACGTAACCGTTAAAATAATCAAAATAGGTTTGATTCTATTTTTCTTTTCTTTAATCATCGTATAAGGTGAGCGAATTTTCTTTTTATCCTCTTTTTCTTCTTGTTCTGCAGCTTTCTTTTGCGCTTCGATAATATCATTTAAGGAAATCTTAGATGTATGTTCAAATAAAAAATCATTAAACTCATCTAACACCTGATTAGGGTCTAATCCTAAATACTTAGCATAATCACGCACATTATTTTTCAATGTATACATATCATTAAAAGCGCGAACATTACCATTTTCAATATTATCAAGAGAATTAGGCGATAGGCCTAAATCCTCACTTGCTTCTTCTATACTAACCCCATTATTTTCTCTTGCTTCTTTTAAAAATTCTCCTAGCTCTTTCAATAATAGCACCTCAATCCATAACGAAAAAGGAAAAATAAATATCTTATTTCCTACTTTCATGAATAACAAAATAATATTAATAAGCCATGTTCTGTACCTAATAAAAGGTGACAAACATCTATCTACTGAAAAATTCAGTCCTTGAATCCGTTTACTTCCTTCATCAAAGCTCCCCTACCAAAATTTGGGTTTCTCGCTCGTGGGGTTTACCGCGTTTCACTTTTTGATTTCTCAAAAATTCGTCACTGTGGCACTTTGTGTCTAATCATCAATAGCAATCGCCTTAGATTATAGACGCCGTTAGAAAATTTCTACTTTAGGTTATTTTTTCCCTAAACACGAACACTAAAAGCATCTCAGCTTTTGCGAGCATGGACTTTCCTCTATATAATACTTATATAGCGTTTGTCTAAATATTATTCTTATCCTTCATCTTTATCATAAACTATTTTCTCAAGTTGTGACAATCTTCTTAAAATATCAGCATTCGTTACTTCTTTATCTGGCATTTTAGCAATATCGATGTTCATTTTTAAATTTCTAATCTCTTGCTTTAAATGCATAATTTCTGATAGTAACTCTTCTTTTTCTTTTACTAAATCATCAATAAATTGATCATACTGTTCATAATCAGCAATAACATCATCTAGAAATTGGTCTACTTCTTTTAATCGATATCCCCTAGTATCAATTTTAAAGTCTTTTTCTAGTATTTCTTGTGAAGTTAATTTAATTTTATTTTGATACATTTATATCACCAATCCCTTTATCCATATTTTCGCAAAAAATACTAGATTTGTCAATGGTTTTATCAATAGAAAAAAGCTTTCCTTGATGAATATTAACATATAATTTTAATTTTTTTTTAAAACATGTGACTCATCTTTGTCAATTTTTGTTTCAAAATACAAAAACAATAGCCAAATAAACACTTTTGTAGTATAATCTTGTGTAGGTGATTAAATGAAGTACCCTATGGGAAGTAAAAAGATAATGAATTCCACAACCAAAGTAGTTACTTATGGTAATCGCGGAATGGACTTAGAAAAAGAAATCAACGAAACAAACCAGTATTATCTAGAAAAAGACATTGCTGTTATTTATAAAAAACCAACTCCAATTAAAGTAGTAAAAATGGCAAATAGTAAGTCTAATCAAGGAATCATCAAAGAAGCTTTTTTTGAAATGCCATCGACTACCGATTATAACGGAATTTATAAACTGAAATACATTGATTTTGAAGCCAAAGAAACACTAAATGAAACTTCTTTCCCATTAAATAACATTCATCATCATCAAATTGAACACATAAGAAGGATTGATCATCACGGTGGAATATGCTTTTTAATTGTTAGATTCAAAAAAATCAACTTAACTTATTTACTCCTTGCTAGAGATTTTCTTGATTTTGTCGATGAAAATACGCGTAAATCTATTCCACTTGAATATTTTAAAATAAAGGGATATTTAATTAAAGATAAATTTCTACCGCGAGTAGATTATTTATCCGTTATTGATCAAATTTATGGAGGGATGTAATTATGATGCAATCAAAAAAAACAAATGGACATAACAAACAACCAAAGCAAACAAGAACGATGAAAAATAATAAAAGAAAAACACCTAATTTTAATTTTAATTTTAATTCCCCTTTTGTCTATATTATTTTAGGAACACTATTATTAATTGGTGTTAGCTACTTTCTTTTTGGATTATGGATTACTTTAATTCTAACTTTAGGAATTGGTGCTATCATTGGTGTTGCTAGATTATTAGATAAAACT